>JAEUAF010000093.1 GCA_019695485.1 Sorangium sp. | reverse complement strand
GCCACGATCTTTGTTGATGACGCCGTGCCAAGCGGGCGGAACCGGCGGGTCCGTCCATTCGAACATCCAGGCGGAATCGACGGCGGACAGGTTCACGCAGCCATGGCTTCGGACCTTGCCGAACTCGTCATGCCAATAGGTGCCGTGGAGCGCAAAGCCCTTGTTGAAGTACTGCACGAAGGGCACATCGCGCAGCGCATGCGAATCAGCGGCAGCGTCATCGTCGCCATCCATCGTCGAGCTCACGTCCTTGGCGTAGATCATGAACGTGCCGCGCACCGTCGCCTGCTGAGTCTCCGGATCGCCGAGGCCACCGCGCCCGGAGCTCACGAGTGTCACGTAGACTGGCCGCCTTCCGACGTAGGCCACCAATGTCTGATCCTTGATCGAGATGTCGACCCACTTGCGGTCACCGGTGGCAATGCTCGGAAAGCTCGAGCGCGGTCGCACCATGCGCAGCGCGGATTCGGCAGCCCAAGCGCCGCCGACGACTTCCAACATGCCGCCCGGGCGGCTTTGCCCGGTGAGTTTGAGCGGTTCCCGGTAGCCAAATGCCCCATCAGGACGAAACTCCCCTTTGGGGCTGAGCGCGTATTTTTGCGCGAAGCGGGGCTCGACGAAGCCCACCGGAAGCCCTTCACCCTCGCCGAGTTCGGCGCCATGAAACTCACTCGGCCGCACGATCTTGGTGCGCTCGAGGCCGATCAGCTCGAGCTCGGTCGTGAGCCCGAACAACCGATTTTGCCAGTCGAAAACCCGAGCGATCGAGAAGCCGCTGTCGGTGGGCGCGGGGCCTGCGTGGGCCTTCTGGTGCAGCGCTTCCTTCGTTCCGTACGGTTTTTCGAGCGCGCGCTTCTGCGACAAAAACTCCGGCGGCGGCCCGAGTGGACCAAGCAGCTCGAGCAAGCCTTGAATCTGCACGCGCTCTCGAAACGCAGCGGCGCGCGCAAAAATGTTCTCGCCTTCTGCGTCCTTCATCTCCTCACGAGACGCCAAGCGAAAGTAGAGTAACGGCGGCGTTTCGCCAGACAGCGCGTAGAGGTACGGCAAGGCTTGGGCGCGCACCGGGCGCACACTCGACGCGAGCACCACGGGATGTGACAGATCGAGCGTCGCCCCCATTCCCACGCAGACGAACCCGCGCGGATTCACGCGATACCAACCGCCGGCGCACCCTTCGTTCTTGACGGCCGGCCCACGCGCATCGACCACCGCTCCCGAACGGAGATAGCCGTAGCGCGTGCGCTTGGTCCCCACGTCGCTATAGATCCACGTGCGCCAGGCGATGCTCGCGATCTTCGTGCCGTCGGGTGCGAACGGAAGGTTGTCCGCCGGCGTCCCTATCTGTTCCGCGCTGACTTGGCCAGGCGGCACCGGCCCATCGCCCGGGACATCGTGCCCCATCGTGGTGGAACCCAGCTCCGCGCTGCCAATCGCGTGTTCTCGCGCCGGCGTCCGTTCCGCCCCGGGCGGCTCGCGGCGCGCGCAACCGGGACCCACGAGGGCGATGAGGGCGGCAATCCAGCGGCAGCGCACGACGGTCCGCCTCATACACCGTCTGGCGAGGTCTTCCCAGCCAGGACCCGTCTCCGGCATGGTGTGAGCCGTGAAACCGACCGTCCTCGTCAAAGGCGCCTATTCGATCATCCGCGAAGTCGCTCGCCACGTGTTGCGCCGGCCAGTGGTGGGCGTCGCCGTGGTAGGTCGGACCGACGACGACCGCTGGCTGCTCATCCGCAGGGCGGATTCGGGTGAGTGGGCTCTCCCCGGTGGCACCGTCGAGTGGGGCGAGACCTTACGCACGACTGTCTATCGCGAGCTCGCAGAAGAAGCCGGAGTCACCACGCTCGAGATCGGTCGTCTGGTAGGCACCTATTCGGAGCCCTCCCGCGACCCGCGATTTCACGCGATCACCGTCGTCGTCGAGGCGCGCATTGAGCCCCCGATCCGGCCGCCGTCGAACCCGCTCGAGATTCTGGAGGCCCGCCTCTTTGCGCGCGAGGAGTTGCCGGGCGAGCTTTCTCATCAGATGACGCCCATGTTGTACGACGCGCTCGCTGGGAAAACCGTATTCGAATAGCCCGCCCGACAACCC
Source organism: Sorangium sp. (assembly GCA_019695485.1). Lineage (GTDB taxonomy): Bacteria > Myxococcota_A > Polyangia > Polyangiales > Polyangiaceae > PMG-095. The sequence goes on along the minus strand of JAEUAF010000093.1, from coordinate 4,066 downwards.
ATGAAAGCCCCGAAGGAAACAACTGGCGAGGAAGCGTGTCGCCCGCTTCGTGTGCTGCTGGAAGACGCGGAGTACATCGTGCCCCATGGTGCGAAGGAGACCGTATGGTTCGTGCGGGTGCGCGACGCTTGGGTAGCCGCGCGCGCCGTCGAGGGCGCAACCGTGTCGGCCATCGATGCGGGGCCCGGTGTCGTTTGGCGCCAGAGCATCGAACTCTCTCTGCTGCCCGGGGCCCGTTTCATGCGCGTCGACTCGGCACCCCAAGTCGAGCGGCGCACCCCGCTCGAGTACCTGGCGCGCGGCCCAGCGTCCGGCCGAAGCGTGAGACGCAGCCTATTTCGGCTAAATCGCTCGGGAAGCCTCGAAAAGTGGGAGCCGGGGCCGAACCGTACAAACCGGGCGCCTCGTAAGCCACGCGAAGAACCGTAGCGCGACGCAAGCTGTCGCGGATTTGGCCCCTACATTCTTGAGCCCGCTGTCCGTTCAACGGATGAGGCATGGCTAGCAGCAATAGCAGCGAAAGCGTTCACCCGGCAGGGAGCGCTGGGGGGGAGCAGGGCAAGGACGCACTCTCCACGACGCGCATTCGCTCGCGCCCATCGCCGCCCCCGGTCGCCAATTCAGGAACGGGGCGAGCCGAACGCGAGGCGCCGAACGTCCTGGTCGTCGACGACGACGTCACCGTCCTACGAGCCGTCGGACGCGCGCTGCGGAGCAAAGGCTATTTCGTCGTCACCGCCCAGGATGGCGAAGAGGCGACACGACAAATCGTCGATCATGTATTCGACGTGATTTTGAGTGACATTTCGATGCCCGGCATCGACGGCATTCAGCTCTTGCGCCAGGTGCGCGAGCACGACTTGAACGTGCCGGTGATCCTGATCACCGGAGAGCCAGCCGTACGCACGGCGGTGCAGGCGCTCGAGTACGGGGCGTTTCACTACCTCACCAAGCCGGTGGCGAACGAGGCGCTCGAAGCTGTGCTCGAAAAAGCCGTGCGCGTTCACCGCATGGCGCGGCTGAAGCAGCAAGCGGCGGAGCTGCTCGGTAACGCCAATGCGTTGGGGGCGGATCGCGCGGGGATCGAGGCTAGTTTCGATCGCGCCATGCAACAGCTCTGGGTGGCGTATCAGCCAATCGTCGATCCGCGCACACAGACGGTGTTCGGGTACGAGGCCCTGCTGCGCACCACGGAGCCTTCCCTACCCCACCCCGGCGCCGTGCTCGATGCGGCGACGCGCCTCGGCCGCTTGGAAGAGCTCGGTCGAAACATCCGTGAGCGCGCCGCCGCGCCCATGATTCAGTCGCCGGACGCCGGCCGCTTGTTCGTGAATCTTCACGTCACGGATCTGTTGGACCCACTGCTCTCGTCACCTGACTCCCCTCTTGCCTCGATATCCAACAGGGTGGTACTGGAAATCACGGAGCGCTCGTCGCTCGATGAAGTGCGTGATGTTCGGGCGCGCGTCGCAGCTCTGAGAGAAATGGGATACAGCATCGCTGTCGATGATCTCGGAGCCGGTTACGCCGGGCTCACCAGCTTTACCCTGCTGGAGCCGGAGATCGTCAAGCTCGATATGTCGCTGATCCGCGACGTCCACCAGAACCTGACCAAGCAGAAGGTCGTGCGTTCGATGGCTGCGCTCGCCAGGGACATGGGTATGATCGTGGTCGCCGAAGGCGTCGAATGCGCAGCGGAGCGCGACGTGCTGGTCGACCTTGGTTGCGACTACCTGCAGGGCTTCTTCTTCGCCCGACCCGGCCCCCCGTTTCCGGAGGTCAAGTGGTGAAAGAGGCGGACGGGCGCCGCGACAATTCGCGCGTGGATCAGCCTGCCATCCGCCCCTCCCCGCGAACCACCCAAGCCGAACCCCAAGCGGTGCGCCCGGCGCGGCCCTCACTGCCGAGTGTTCCGGAGATGCGCGAGCCCGCGTTCCTCGACGAGGCGCGCACGATGGAAGTGTTCCTGCGCACCAACGAGCAGACCACCTCGCCCTCCATGACCCGCGCCGAGCGCGCGCTGCTCTTGCGCATGGACGGGGTCCACGCTGGCTCGGTGATCGCCGTCGACCATCTGCCTTGCACGGTGGGACGGCACCCGACGAATACGCTGCGCATCGATGAAGACAGCATCAGCCGCTTTCACGCGCGGATTTCGCGCGATGACCAGGGCTTTTTCGTCGAGGATCTAGAGTCGAGGAACGGCACTTTCGTGGGCGGGGAGCGCAGTGCGCGACACCGTTTGCAAGACGGCGCCTGGCTCACCTTCGGGACCCAGGTGTCGTTTCGTTTCACGGTCACCGACATGCGCGAGGAGCGGCTTCTGCGTCGTCTCTACGAGTCGAGCACGCGGGACGCGCTCACCGGCGCTTACAACCGCTCGCATTTCGACGAGCGGCTGCGCGCGGAAATCGCGTTCGCGTCTCGCCACGGTACCGAGGCGTCGTTGGTGCTGCTCGACATCGACCACTTCAAGCGCGTGAACGACACCTACGGGCACCAGGCGGGTGACATCGTGTTGAAGGAGCTCGTCACCACGTCGCAACGTTCTCTGCGCACCGAAGACGTGTTCGCGCGCTTCGGCGGCGAGGAGTTCGGGGTCATCTTGCGCGGCATCAACCTGCGCGGCGCAACCCGCCTCGGAGAGCGACTGCGCGTCGCCCTCGAACAGACGTCGATCGTTTTCGAAGACAAGACCATCCGCGCGACGCTGAGCGCGGGCTGCGCCTCGATGCTGTGCTGCCCCTCGGGAGCCAGCCCGGACGAGCTCGTGCGGGTCGCGGATCGCCGGCTTTATCTAGCCAAGACCGGCGGCCGAAATCGCGTCATCTCCGAAGGTTGACACCCAGAAAGTGAGCCCGCGCCGGCCGCCCGAACCACGGCGCAGCGCCGCGAATCGCTGGGAATCGGGACTTTGACGCAAGGTTCAAGGCCTGCCGCATGATCGGATGGCGTTCGGAGTGCGGCTCGAGGCGAGAGCTCGGACGCGTCACCCCTTTTCTGTCTCGCGGGAATTTGCTAACCAATCGGACCAAACCTGCTTCCAGGAGGGACATCTTGGCGATTGAGCTCGAGCTCCTAAAAAACGAACGCGACCGCCTCCGTGAGGGGCTGCGCGAGATCGAGGCGGAGCTTCGCAAGATGGAAGCCGACGTCAAAGGCGTGCGTCAGCGCGAAATTCAAACCAAGCGCGAGATCGAAGCGCTCAGCACGCTGATCGACATCAAAGAAAGCCGCGACGCCTAGGGCGTGTGACGGCAAGTTCAGGCGCGCGCCCTAGCCCAGCGCCGAGCTGGGAGTCACAGCTTCGTCGCCGAGAGCTGAATGATGTGCTCGAACTCGCTCGCGGTCACCGGCACCACGCTGAGCCGCGAGCGCTTGAGCAGCGCCATGTTGGTGAGCTTCTTGTCGCTCTTGATGGTCGCAAGGCTCACGGGCGTCGCGAGCGCCTTGAACGGAGCTAGGTCGACCACCGACCAGTCGCCTTCTTCAGCCGTCGCATCGGGGTAGGCTTCCTTCACGACTTTGGCGATACCGACGACCTCCTTGCCTTCGTTCGAGTGGTAAAAGAGCACGAGGTCGCCCTTCTTCATGGCGCGCAGGTTGTTCCGCGCCTCGAAGTTTCGCACGCCGTCCCAGGTCGTGCGCTTGTCCTTCACCAGCTGAGCCCAAGGGAATTTGAAGGGCTCGCTCTTTGCCAGCCAGTAGCTCGTCGCCATGCGGCGCCGATTCTACTCGATTCTGGGCCGCCTTGCGCTCAAGCGAGCGCGCTTCCGGGGAGCTCGTGACCCGAGCCCGCCGCGCCGGGCCCGAGCAGCCGACTAAGCTCACCCTTCTCGACGGTCTCGTGCTCGAGTAGAGCGTCAACCAAGCGCTCGAGCTCCGGACGCTTGTCGGACAGCATGGCTTCCGCACGGCTCAGCGCCGAAGCCAAGATGCGGCGCGTCTCGTCCTCGATGATGTGAACGGTGGCGTCGCTGGTGCCACTCTCGGTGGCCAGCGTTTGGCCGAGGAACGGGTGCTCGGTGCGATGGTCGTGATAAACGGGCCCCACACGCTCGCTCAT
>JAEUAF010000091.1 GCA_019695485.1 Sorangium sp. | reverse complement strand
AAGATTTCGTAGATGCAAAAGTCGAACGAACGGCTCGCAATGTCGCCTGGCACCAGCACCATGATCGACTGGAGTGAGTCGACGCCGTTGTAGGCCGTGCCATTGCCACCCTCCCAACACTGGGTGTTGAAGGTGTGCCAGAAGATACTTCCGCTCTGGCCGCTGACGTCGGCGCACCAGCGCTGGTTGGGGTCGGTGTTTCCGGCGGGGCCTTGGATTTGAATGCGGAGCGGCGTGCCGGCGCGGTTCGTGATGTTGTAAGTGAGCCCGTAAATCTGGTTGGTGTCGAGCGGGGTCCAGGTCGACGGAGCAGGGGCTGTTCCGCCCGGCATTGCGGCCTCTTGGCTCAGGTTGAAGCCGAGCATCGCGACCGCGGAGTAGTCGGCCGTGCCAGGAACGGTGCCACTCGCGCACAACTGACGCCCTGCAGGCAGCGTGGAAAAATCAGTGGGTGTGATCGTGGTTGCTGATTTGCCGTCGGTCGCGGTCCAGGCGTAGCCCTGCCACGACAGCGTCGTGACGTAGCCGCCTTCGCTCACCACGAAGTTCGGGCTCGTCGCACCCACGCTCGCGTCGCAGCCATTGGAGCAATTCTGGTAGGCTGTCGGGGGTTGCCCCATGGGCGGTTCCCATTGGTCGCACGGGTAATCGAGCGCGCACTTGTTCAAGCACTGGTCGACCGGATCCGCGTCGCTGCAGGCGAGATCGACAGTGATACCGCACAGCAAGCGTTTAGCCTTCGCGTTGGCGCAGTTCGCGGGGAGCGTCGCTCCGCTCCCGAGATCGCAGGCAGTGAGGCAGGTCTTCAGGTCGCCGGTGCCCGCGCTCTTGTACTGGGTGTACTCGTCGCAGGTGGCGTTTTCGTAGCAGCCCGCCTGACAGAGCGTGGGAGGCGCGGTGTTACAATTGCGGAACACCGGATCGGTGCTGACGACGCAGGCTGTGGCCCATTGCAGCAGGTTTTCGCATTGAAGCGGCGGGGAAGACGTACCGCCTGAACCGGTCGCGCTCGTTCCCCCTGACGTGGAAGTGCCACCGGAACCGGTGCTAGTCGTGCCCCCGTGCGCGGTAGAGCTTTGCCCCCCGCTTCCCGTGCTGCCACCCGAACCATTGCAGGCGCTGCTACACGCAGTCGACGCGCACTGCAGCAGATTCGCCGCAGCCACGATGGCGTTGGAGTCACTCGCGGCCGCGTTCACACATTTGTTTTGGCACGCCGAATCCCCACTGGCGCAGGCGAGCTCGCAGCTGCGCAGGGTCTTACACTTCGCGGATTGGTCGCACGTCGCGCTCTCCTGCGGGCACTTCTCGGCGGCGCACGACGAGCACGCACTAAGCTTCGAATTTTGGGTGTCGTCCTTCGAACTGCACGCGAGAAGCCCGATCCCCGTGCAGAGCCCACTTACCCACAATGTCCAATACAACCCGGTCCCAATGCCCTTGATCACGCACCGCCTCCTAGAAAGTCAGATCTCCAAAGATCGCCATGCTCCCACCGCGCGCTGGGAGAGGCAATCACGAGGCTACGGAGCGATGAATCTACCGGTCCCCGCTCTCAGAGCCCCCAGCTGTGTGCCAATGTGCGCCACCCGGGGCGCCTACCGGCACAGCGTATGGAAAGCGCTTGGGATCTCCCCCCGCCTGTTGCCTAGCGCTTGGCGGCTTTAGCGCGTTCGATGCTTTCCAAGATGATGTTCTTGGCTTCGGCGGCGTCGCCCCAGCCGAGCGCCTTGACCCACTTCAGGTCCTCGAGATCCTTGTAGTGCTCGAAGAAGTGCTCAATCTGCTTGAGCGTGATGTCAGGCAGCTGGGTGTAGTCTTGTACTTGTTCGTAGCGACGGGTCAGACGAGTCACCGGCACGCCGATGATCTTCTCGTCGATCCCCGCCTCGTCCTGCATTTTCAGCACGCCGATCGGACGCACCGCGATGATGGCGCCCGGCACGATGCCGCGCTGGTTGGCGACCAAGACATCCAGCGGATCGCCATCGCCGGAGAGCGTGTGCGGAATGAAGCCGTAGTTACCCGGGTAGCGCATGGACGTGTAGAGGAAGCGATCGACCACCAGCGTGCCCGCCTACTTGTCCATTTCGTACTTGATGGGCTCCCCGCCGACGGGGACTTCGACGATGACATTGACCTCGTGAGGGGGATCGGCGCCGATAGAAATAGCTTCGATTCGCAAGTTAACTCCTTGATCAGAAAAGTGGGCGCTGGCGCCTACCACGGGCGCCGCCTTCGAGCCCGAAAATCGCGGAAGCCGGCGTAGGCCTCGCATGCCGCCCGAGCTGGATCTGTGGCGTCGCCCCAGCGCGCGATCTAGAGTCACCGAAATTACGGGATGTGGGCTCTCGATCTGGGTACGACGAATACGGTAATTGCCCATTGGGACGCGGATGCGGATCGACCCCGCCTCGTCGACCTCGCCGAGCTACGCAGGCGGCAAGCGACGGTCGATCGGCTCGAGCTGCCCGCCATGGTTCCCTCCGTCGTCCAGATCCGCGAGCGGGTGCCACTCGTCACGAAGCTCACGGATTGGGGACCAGGGCGTCGTTGGGCCTGGGGCACGCTAGCGGACATCGGGCAGCAAGCGCTCGACCTGAATCAGGGCCGGCCTCTGGCCGGCTTCGTGCCGACGTTCAAGCGCGCGTTGGCGGCGGCGCCACTGCGCCCCCTGGCCACGCTGGGCGCGCGATCATTCAACGCTCGGGAGGCAGCTTGGCTGTTCTTGCGTGAGCTGCTGAAGTCGACGCGCAACGCGGTCGGCAAGTCGCTCACGTCGCTGACAATCACCACGCCGGTCGACGCCTTCGAATCCTATCGAGCAGAGCTGCAAGCCATCTTGCGTCGGCTCGGGCTCAAGCACGTGAAGTTCGTGGACGAACCCGTAGCGGCTGCGCTCGGCTACGGATTGACCGTCGCGCGCCGGCGGCGAGCGCTGGTGGTCGACTTTGGTGGGGGCACGCTCGACCTCGCTCTCGTCGAGCTGGCACCCCACGACACCGAACGTGGCGTGTGTCGCGTGCTCGCCAAAACTGGAGCGGCGATCGGCGGCGACCTGGTCGACGAGTGGTTGCTCGAAGACCTCTCGCACCGGCTCGGTTACGGAGATTTTCGTGACGGCTCCGCGGAGAGCCGCTTCTGGCAGCACCTCTTGCTTGGCGAGGCGCGCCGCATCAAAGAAGCTCTCTTCTTTCAGGAAAGTGTAGCGTTCGAGCTGCTCCCGCCCGATGAGCTCCGTTCGTTCGAGGCGCGACTACGGCACGAGCCGCTCGACTTCTCGGTGACGCGAAGCGAACTCATCGCGAGCCTCGAGCGCCGTGGCCTCTTTGGCTCGCTCGACGCGCTGCTGGCCGAGATCTTCAGGCAGGCGAGCCAAGTCGGCGTCGGTCAGGCAGACGTCGACGACGTGTTGATGGTGGGTGGCTCGACGCTCTTGCCCGGCGTCTTTCCGCGCTTCGAGGCGAACTTCGGGCGCGACCGCGTGCGCTCTTGGCAGCCGTTCGAGGCGGTCGCCTACGGCGCGTGCGCTCACGCCGCAGGTCAAGTTCGGCACGCGGACTTCGTCGTGCACGACTACGCCCTGCTCACCTACGACGCGACCAGCGGAAAGCCGGAATATACCGTGATTGTGCCGCGCGGCACGCGCGTTCCGACCGAGCCCGACTTCTGGAAGCAACAGTTGGTGCCGACCTGCGCCCTCGGTGCTCCGGAACGCTTGTTCAAGCTCATTATCTGCGAGATCGGCGAGGCCGGCGTCGAACAGAGCTTTGGGTTCGATGCGGACGGTCGCGTCCACAAGCTTGGTGGGCGCTCCGCTGACTCGGCGGAGCGCCTGGTCGTCCAGCTCAATCAGTCGAATCCTACGGTGGGTGAGTTGAACCCGCCGCACCTTGCCAGTGATCGACAACCACGCCTCGAGATTGCGTTTGGCGTGAACGCCGACCGTTGGTTGTGTGCGAGCGTGTTGGATCTCAAGACTCGAAAGCTGCTGAGCCGGGAAGAACCCGTAGTACGGCTGCTCTAGCCATGGATCCTTCGGTCCTGTTCATGCTCGCTGGCGCAGCTGTCGTCCTCGCTGCCGGGGCGGTCGCCAATACGCAGGCGGTGACGCGCGCCAAGGTTTCTTGGGCCGAGCTCGCGAAGGAGCTCGGCCTCGAGCTAGAGGTGAACAGCGAGGGAAGGTTTCGCTTGAGTGGCGAGTATGCCGGCTTCTTCATCACGGTGCGGCGATACTCCGCGAAGGATGGCGTCTTTGCGCGCGTGCACGTCGACGCCGAAGGGCGCATTCCGTCGTCCATTTCCCTGACACGCGAGAGCGGCTACTCGTTCGTCCATAAGCTTGTCGCAGAACCAGAAATCCGCCTGGGGGAGCGAGTCTTCGATGCTGAACTGTTCGTCACTGGGCCCGAGCGGCTGATTCGGGCCGTGTTGGACGCCCCTTGTCGCGAACAAGTGCTCGCGCTCTTTCTGGGCGCCACCGACGCCAAGGTAGCTGATGGCTTCTTGTCATTTAGCGTCAAGCACGCGGACAACCCCGAGCGGCTCGCGTCCCGCATACAGCAGGGAATCGACGTCGCTGAGGCTCTCAGCGTGGCAGAGGCGGAGGTTTTGCCACGCCTGGTCGAAGACATACTGAGTGACGACCAGCTGGAGGTCCGTCTGCGAAATCTGGAGTTTCTGTTGCGAGGCTCGCGGGGCCAGGACTTCGTTCACCGCATGTTGGTCGACCTGCTCTGCGATCCCCAGCCAGAAATGCGCCGTGCCGCGCTGCTCGGTCTTGGCAAGGGGGACATCGAGAGCCTGCTCGCGGTCGCGGACAATGAGCGGGATCCGCGTGTACGGATCGCGCTACTCGGTCACTTGGCGGCGTTTGCAGGGCCTCGGCTGTGGCCCGCAATCAAGGACGCGCTGCGATGCCGCGACGAAGGCGTGCAGCGGGCCGCCGCCGACGCGGCGAGGGTTACGAAATACACGGCGCTCGCGCCGCGCATCTCACGAAAGATCGCGCGACAGCTTGCGACTGCCGACGCGCCTACCTTGGTCTCGCTAGTCGATGCGCTGGCGGCGCTGCGCGACCCGAGCACCGAACCAACCCTGATCACCCTGCTGCAGCATGATTCGCGCGACGTGCTGCGTGCGTCGGCCGCCGCGTTGGGAGAATTTGGCACGGTGATCGCGGTCGAGCCACTGCTCGCTTGCAGCGAGCGACTCCTCTTGGCGGGCGACACCAAGCGGGCCGTCCTCGCGGCGGTCGGCCGCATTCAGTCGAGGCTCGGAGAGGCAGCCATTGGTGGACTCTCGCTGGTCGCGTCGGACACGAAAGTCGGCGCGCTCAGCCTTTCGGCGGAAGCCCCGCCGGAAGGCGCGGTCAGCAAAGTGAAATAGACCCTCTACCCGAAACGCATGCCGCCGCTCTTGTCGAGGTTGAGCCGAAGCCGGTTTCGGCAAGGCGAGCACCCCCGAGCTTCAAGAAATCGACAGTGCCGACCCAAAAATCGGACGGCGCGCCCTCCGCGGCCGAGTGAGGGCACCGAACCACACGCGCTTTGACCACGAGTGTCGCCAAGAGACGATTGTCGAGCCGCGCCGGACCGCAAGCGGCCGTGATTCAGCGCTCGTACTGTCGAGAACGAAGCGTCGTCCCCGAATTCTCCCTG
>JAEUAF010000891.1 GCA_019695485.1 Sorangium sp. | reverse complement strand
GGAACAAGTGCGTGCGCATGCGTTCCACACCGACCGCATCGTTGCCGCGATCGGTGGCGCGATTGGCGACGTGGCTGGTCTCGCGTCCATCGCTCACGAACGGCTCGATGCGTCAGGCTATCATCGCGGAGTCGGCGGGGCCGGTCTCTCCAAGTGGGCGCGGCTGCTCGCCGCCGCGGATGTGGCGCAAGCGCTCTCGGAAGCGCGCCCGTATCGTCCGGCGCTCTCGAAGTCTGACGCGGACGGCACGTTGCGCGATCTCGTCCGGCGCGGGGCGCTCTGTCCACGCGCCGTGGACGCCGTGCTCGCAGCGTCGGACACGGCGCCCTCCAAGGCGCGCCACAGCTTGCCGGCGGGCCTTTCGCTGCGCGAGGTGGAGGTGCTGCGCTTGGTGGCGCGCGGTCTGACCGACAAAGAAGTGGCTTCGAAGCTCGGGATATCGCACCGCACGGTGCACCACCACAACAAGCACGCCTACGACAAGATTGGTGTGTCGACGCGGGCCGCCGCCGCGCTTTTCTTGGTCGAAAACCAGCTCCTCGAGGCATAGGCAATCTTGCCGATGTGCTCGGCGCCAGCGTCAGTCATCTTCTCTTTGCGACGGGCGCGCTTGGCCCGAAAAAGGAGATCAAAGATGAGCGCAGAGCAGAACCTTCGGATCGTTCAAGACATGTACGCGGCTTTCAGTCGCGGGGATCTCGGCTTCGTTCTCGACAAGATCGACGACGATTGCGAGGGCTTCGGGGTCATCAGTGACACTCAAACCGGCGTGCCCTGGCACGTCGACTTGAAGGTTAGGGGCAAGGCGGCGGCGCTGCGCTACTTCGAGGCGCTGGCCTCTTCGGTGGAGCACAAGGCTTTCGAACAGCGCGACTTCGCGGCGACGGGCGACCATGTCTATTCGACGGTGCGACTAGTGCAAAGCCTGCTTCCGAACGGCAAAACCCTCGAGCAACCGGAGGTCATTCACCACTTTACGTTCCGAAATGGAAAAGTCGTTCGCTGTCGCATCAGCGAAGATACTGCGCTCACCAGCGCTGCTTTTGCGAGGTGAGCGCGGCCCCTGGAACTGGCCCACGGGGGCGGCGTCAAGCTCGACACGGAGCCTGGCGCCGCTCGGCTCGAGCGCGTGGGAGCCAGACCTCGCTGAATTTGCCGCGAATGCCGCCACTTCGGATACGCTAATGGATTGCGATTGCCATCCGCGTGGCGCAGTTACTAGATGGGGCCCGCAAGAAACGGTGAGGCTCTCTCTTTGGGGCCTCTCTGTCGGGAGGCGGAAATTCATGAAGACGCGACTTGTCTGGGCTTTGAGTGTGGCATCAATCGGCTGTGCCTTCGCCGTCGGTTGCGGTGGTGACGACGACGCGGGTGCGTCGGGCGGTGCCAGCAACGCCAAAGGCGGGAGCGCGGGTTCGACCGCCGGCGGCGCGGCCAACATGGGCGGCAAGAGCAACGGCGGCTCAACCGCGGGCGGCAGCAGCAACGGCGGCAGCAGCAACGGCGGCTCGAGCGCTGGCGGCAGCAGCAACGGTGGCGCGAGCAGTGGTGGCGTTACAGCTGCGGGCGGTACGGCCGGCACGACTTCCAACGGCGGCACTGTAAACCCTGCCGGGGGCGAAGGCGGCGTGGGCCCCGGCGGCACGAGCTCTGGCGGCACGAGCTCTGGCGGCACGAGCTCCGGCGGCACTGGCAGCGGCGGGATTCTGGCCGTGGGCGGCGAAGCCGGCCTGGGCGGCATGGGCGGCGATATCGGTGCGGCGGGCGCAGGCGGCTCGGATGGCGCTCCCGCGTGTCCAGCGGCGCATCCGACGAACCTCCGCGCCTGCACTGACGTTGGGCAGGTCTGCACCTATCGAGTCAGCCAGACGCCGCGCTGCGAGTGCACCTCGAGCGGCTGGATCTGTAACCCGACGGCCTGTCCTCTGACCAAGCCGAGCGGCACCTGCACGGGAACGACGCAGTGCACGTACGCGAACGGCTCTTGCGCCTGCCTCGCGAACGGCACCGCTCGCGACTGGGCCTGCAACTAAGGGCCTGTTGCGGCGGTCGGCTACGCGCGGCGCGCTCTGAGGGGGGGCTCTCGGAGCTGCCTGCCGTTGCGAGGCCGGTCGGGGCGTCGACTTAGATGATCTTGTCGCTCGGGTTCCGAATCTTGCGTAGGACTTCGTAGCGGTCGGAGCGGGCGACCAGCGGGTGGTCGGCTTGGCCTGGTCCCCAGGTTGGGTCTTCCATGCTCGCGAAGGCTTCGCGCAGGCGAAGCCCCCAGGTGCGCCGGATCATCGAGAAGTACGGGTTCGCCTCGTCGATGCAGATCAGCTCGTCGCTCTGAAGCGAGTTCGCTTGGTAGACCACGAGGTCCACGGGCAGCCCAACCGAGAGGTTCGATTTGAGGGTCGAGTCGATCGACACCAAGGCGCACTTGGCGGCCTCGGTGAGCGGGGTTTGTGGCGTCAGAATGCGATCGAGCACGGGCTTCCCGTATTTCGACTCTCCAATCTGGAAGTAGCAGGTCTCCGGTGTGGCTTCGATGAAGTTGCCGGTCGAGTAGACCAGGAACAGGCGCATCACTTCGCCAGCGATTTGCCCCCCGAAGATCATGGTGCAGGTCGAATCGATGCCGGCGGCGCGCAGCGTAGGCCCATCGTTCTCGTCGACGCGGCGCATGGTGTGACCCAAGATTCGCGCGGCGTCGAACATGCTTTGGGTGTTCCAGATCGTGACCGGCTCCGCCCCATCGATGGAGACGCGCTCGGTTTGCAGCATCTCGCGCACCGACTGCGAGATCGATAGATTCCCGGCCGAGAGCAGCGTCATGAAGCGATCGCCGGGCCGCTCGTACACGATCATCTTGCGAAACGTGGAGACTTGGTCGAATCCAGCGTTCGTTCGAGAGTCGGAGACGAACACCATTCCGGCCGCGACCTTGAGTGCTACACAGTAGGTCACGCGGACGCTCCGAGGGAAACGCAGGCGATCATGCCAGGTTTCTACTAGACTTCGCCTGGGCGCGCGAATGGTGGCGGTTTGTAGCCAAAATACGCCGTCACGGGCCCGCTCCGTTGAGTCGGCTGGCAACGCCTCGGCTCGGCCAGTCGCCGGGTCTGCGCTAGGCCGTCCAGCTGACACAGCGTGGGGGCCTTGCTTGGGTCGAGGCTCAAACCACTGTCGCTCGCGCTCGAACGGCCTTAGAAACCTGACCCATGACAGCGCTCGAAGATATTTCGGTGACCACCATCGACGGCCGCGCCTCCAGCCTCGGCGAGTACTCGGGAAAAGTGCGATTGGTCGTCAATGTCGCGTCGAAGTGCGGGCTGACGCCCCAGTACGAAGGGCTCGAGGCGCTCTATCGTCAGTATCGGGGGCGAGGGCTCGAGATCCTCGGGTTTCCTGCGAACGAATTTGGCGGCCAAGAACCTGGGACTGAAGCGGAGATCAAGGATTTCTGCTCGACCAAGTACGATGTGACGTTTCCGTTGTTCTCGAAGATCGTGGTGAAAGGCGCCCAACAACACCCGCTGTATGCCGCATTGACCACGTCTCGACCGGCAGCGACCAAACTGCCGGGAACCGACTTTCGGGGCCAGCTTTCTGCCCATGGCATCGACGCCGGTGCGGCTCGCGAGATCACCTGGAATTTCGAAAAATTCTTGGTGAATCGGAAGGGTGAAGTCGTCGAGCGATTTTCGCCAGACGTGCCGCCCAATGCGGAGATTCTGGTGTCGGCTATCGAGCGCGAACTCGCTGCCTCGGTGTGAAGCGTCCGCTGCTTCGCAATCAGCGGAAGGTCGGCGCTCCGCACAAGGTAGCGCGCCGCCAGTGCGTTGGGCGCTCAGGTGGGCGCGGGTGCTTGCCCGGCTAACACGTCGCCGCTTGCCGGGCGCTCGAGGACTCGAATGCGTCGCCGTTCGGTAGGCG
>JAEUAF010000877.1 GCA_019695485.1 Sorangium sp. | reverse complement strand
CGCTGCACTCGGCGCCGCGACCACTCGCACGACCGAAGCCCCGGCGGCGGAATCAGCGCCCGTCCCCCAAGCCCCCGCAGCGCCGCCCAAGCCGCCGCCGTACTCGCTACCATTCCAACTTCGCGGCGTGGTGCCCTCCAATGTCGTACGCTCCGACAGCTCGCTTGGTCTCTACGAGGCGCCTACGGGGCAGTCGGGTTCGACGGTCGTTACGACCTTGCTCGCGGGCTACAAGGTTACGGACGCATTCTCGCCGATTCTGCGCCTTGGCGTGGTCGAGAATTCACCACCCACGGCCGCCACCAAGTCCGGAACCAGCTTCATGAATACAGTGTTGGGCGGGCTGTACGGATTGAAGGTCGGGCCTGAGTTTCGACTCGGATTGTTCTTGGGCGTGACGCTGCCGGTCGGTGGAGGTGGCGGGAACACACCCAACCCGGGCCACGCCGCGGCGAACGCAGCGGGCATTCGAGCGCGCAACGCGATGGACAATGCGATGTTCGCCGTCAACGACTTTACGGTGTTTCCTGGCGTCGGTTTCGCGTACATCAGCCACGGCTTTACGGCCCAGGCAGAGGCCACGCTGTTTCAGCTCACGCGCGTGCGGGGCGACAAGGTCCAGAAGGACTCTTCGCGCACCAATTTCACGACGGGCGTGCACGTTGGATACTTCCTGATCCCCGAGTTGTCGATTGGCGCCGAGCTCCGACATCAGCGTTGGCTCTCGACGCCAGTCGCTGTGAAGGCGAACGAGGTGTTGCGGGACACGACTACCTTCGCCATCGGCCCGCGCGTCCACCTCAAGCTCGCCGACAAGATGTGGCTGCGCCCCGGCATCGCACTTGCGTTGCCTCTCGACAACCCCCTGAAGGACGCGAAGACCAAGGTCATTCAGCTTGATATTCCGTTCGTCTTCTGAGCGGACGCACCAGGCGGACATCGTATCGCGGCCGACCACGTGACACTTCCGGTAATCAAGGAGTTGTCGTCAACTTCAGGTAGTAGAGCTGGCTGGGGTTGACGTTTCCGTACAGCAACGACGAAAGTGAATAGGCGAGCATCGCCCCCTCCGCCGTTCCGAAGCTCAACAGTTCGGCCTCGGATTGGCTGCTGAAATAGGCCACGTACGTGCCCGTGACATTTACGCCAATGAAATAGCTTCGGCCCGGCTTCAGCGCGTATGAGATCGCGCCGGAGCTCTGAAAACCAGTGCCACTAGCGACCGTGGCAGAGCTCGCGACGAGCGTGAACGTGTTGTTCGTCCCGCCTTCGTACACGGCCCACGTCAAGGCGCGCGAGCCGGGCAGCGTGAGGTACGCCTCGATTTGGGTGAGGGTCCTTCCGGCCTGAACCTGGATGAGGTTGCCGAGCAGGGGCTGACCGGTGACGCCGATTTGGTCGCCTGCCCCGAGCGCATCGACGGCCTGAGCCGCGCAGCCAGCGATCGTACAGAGTTTGCCCTGCGCGGCGCAGTCCGCGCTGACCGACTCGAGACTCATCCCGTCCGCGGCGCACTTGCCGAGCTGCTCCGAAAGACAGGCGGAGCTTCCCGCGTCGCAGGGCTTTCGCTCACAGCTGACGCTGCCGTTCTGTGCCAGGCAATAGGTGTTTCCAGCGCAGGTGCCCCACGTATAGTAGCCGAGCCCGTCGTAGCGGCATTGTCGCATCTCGTTCTCTGCACAGTAGTTCGTGGATGCGGTACAGACGGGCGCCACGCATGCCCCCTATCGTCGACGCAAGCGATGTCAGGCCCAAAGCTTCCGTAGCAATGGAGCGGACAGGCAGGGTCGAGCGCCCAACTCGACGAGTAGCAGAAGAGATTGCAATTCTGGATCTCCCCGCAAACCATGTCCGTCCCGGGCGGACAGAGAATGTTGCATGGGGCTTGATCGAGGGCCTGCGCGCTTGAAGCGGACGCAGAAGTGTCGAACTTTCCTTTGGCGCTGAGGGTGGTGTTGCTGGGTGGCGTTCCGAACTTCTCTGGAGGTGCCGCGGTGTCGACGGCGCAGCCGCTGACGAGGGCCATCGTGAGGCAGCACTGGAGGACGAGGTTTGAGAGTCTTCGCATGATTTTGCCCGTTCGGAGCGCTTGGGGGAAGCGGGTGCTCCGGCACAAGCAATGTCTGAGCGTTGCCCATTCGATCCCCGAGCGCCTGGACGCCTGGCGCCCGTTTCGGGCCGGGCCGGAGGCCCTTCCCACAGCGGGCAGCACGAGCGAGGATGGCGCCGAATGTTCCGGCTCATTCGCAGGTTCGAGCAGAGCGTCGGCGTCGATACGCGCGACCTGATCTTCCGCTGCTTGTTTTCGTCGATCTTCGTCGGCCTTGGCAGCGAGCACCTGCTCGACGACCGGCTGATTCGGCACCTGATGCCGGCTTGGATTCGCTATCCAGAGCTGGCATCGCGCGTGAGCGGCTGCGTGTTGTTGCTTGGTGGCTGCTCGATCTTGGTCGGCTACCGCGTGCAGTTCGGTGCACGCCTGCTCGGCGCGTTCTTGATCTTGGTCACACTGACCGTGCACGTGCCCGGCTGCTTCTACGTGCCTACCGACATCCCACCCGACGCTGGGTGGTTGTGGCTCATCTTACAGCGCTCGAACCTCGCCAAGAACCTGTGCTTGTTCGGCGTGTGCGTGCACCTGACCACCCACGCGCCGGGTCGCTACAGCGTGGATTCCTGGCTCGCGCGCAAGCGAGGCTTCGAACACTGATACATCGAGTCAACGCGCACGCGCTGGGCCCCCGGCTCTTGGCCCGAGCTCCCGGCGGAGGTTCGTCATGAGATCTCGCTTGGCGAAGATGGCCCCTTTTTCGTCGTCACCGGTGAGCGTTCGTTGAGACTTGGTCTATCCTCGGCGCATGGACAACGAGATGCGGGCCAAGGTCTCGGCATTGCTGGAAGCGGTGGTCACCGCGGATGGCGTGATCCGCCCGGAAGAGCGCGACTTCGTGCGCCGCGCGGCCACGCGCTGGAAGCTCCCCGAGCCGGACGCGCCGCTCAGCCTTCGCAACATCGGCAGCGCGACCGAGGCGCTGCGTCAGCTGGACCCCAGCGCGCAAGCTCGGGTCCTGGCACTGCTCGTCGATGCGGCGGCGGTCGATCACCACATCCATCCGCTCGAACACGCGCTCCTTTTGGCGGCCGCGGCGGCGCTCGGAATTCAGGCGACTGAGCTCGAGGAGCGGCTGCAGCAACGGCTGAGCGCGCCCGTTTCACCGTGACGACGCGCCCGTAAGCGAACCCCGGCGAGCCAGACGCACCAGTCCAGGCCCATCCTTGGGGGCACCCGCTGCGGCGCCAAACCGCGGAAGTTTCAGCCAAATCTGTCGGGACGGCTGAAACTGCCCTGGGTCTATCCTCTGATATCCCTGCGGATTTTCTTGGCGTCAGGCGTCTAGCGGGCGAATACTCGTGTTGGGCCAACAGGAGCCCGACCCATGGCACTTTCCGACCGACCCAGCCAATCCGATCCGCATGGGAGCCGCGTTCGGGTTGCCTCGTTCGATCCGGCGGCGCGGGCAGCAGAGAAACAAGCCTCGCGCGATGCCGATGCCGCCGCTCTGCGGGCTGGGGCCAAGACGGTGGAGCAGCTGCGCTCGGAGAATAGCTTCGCGTTGCCGGCAGCAAATGCCACGATCGACTACCGCGCGATTCCGCGCGCGCGTTTTCGTTGAGCCGAGACCGCTTAACGCTTGAGGAGAGCACAGTCGTGCTCCGTCGCCTTGAGGCGCTTCCAATTGTTCTCGTGGGCGGTCAGGCTCTGAACTACTGGTGCAATTTCTACCGCGAACAGACTCCGGAACTGCGTGGCGGTGTCTTCACTAGCAAGGATATCGACTTTCAGGGGAGCGCTGAGGACTTCTATGAGTCCGCGCGACTCCTAAACGGGAAGGCGGAGCCAACCGGAGACTTGCAGTTCCTCGGGTATGTGCTCTTTGACCCCGACGGTCGCGGTGATTTCAAGATCGACTTCCTCGCGTTTCCTACCGGATTGACCGCCACAGCGGTGGACTCTCTCGCCATTCGTCAACCGGTGGGAGCTGCGGGGGTGAGCGCGCGAATAATGCACCCCTTGCATTGCATGGCCAGTAGGATCGAAAACGTCGTTGCGGCGCCGGACAAGTACGATAACGAGCACGGGCTTGCGCAGCTGCGGGCGTCGATCGTGTGCGGTCGAGAGTTCATTCGCGGGCGGCTAACGGCCGGGGATGTGCGTGGAGCCCTGCGGGATGTCGAGGCGGTGTTCAAGCTCTGCCAAGAGCGATCCGCTCTCAGCGTCTACCGGCGGAGGCAGGTCGACCCCTTTCTTGCGGTGCCGTCCGAGTTGCCCGCCCTGTCGGCGCCATTTCGAGTGCGCCGTCTTCCTCAGATGCGCGCCGCGCTCGATCGACTTCGCGCTTAGCCCGCGGGGCGTTCGCCGGCAAGTCGCCGCAGCTGTGCCGACAGAGCCGCAGCAAGTTCGGTTTCGCCACGCTGAAACGCCCGGGTGAGGAACCAAGCCAGCGCTCGCTCCATCTCGCTGGCGCTGTTCTCCGTTTTGGTTCCGGGTGGAGGCGAGGACGGGATTCGAACCCGCGTATGACGGTTTTGCAAACCGTTGCCTAGCCGCTTGGCTACCTCGCCGCGGCACTGAGG
>JAEUAF010000850.1 GCA_019695485.1 Sorangium sp. | reverse complement strand
ATGAACGGCATTGCGCTTAAGGCCCACGCTACCGCGTCAGTCTCAGGGCGACTTGGCTTTCAGCATCACGTTGTCGAAGTAGATGTCGAGCTCCGAGGCAGAAGCCGCTTTGAGGCCCACTAGCGCGATCGACGCCGAGCGAGATGTCGCCCTCGAAAGAGCACCAGCCTGAATCGTCACCCATGCGTCAGCGACGGCGTCGGGCGGCGTCTGGAAGTACCGGCTCCTCTCGCCGCTGCAGTCCTCGCTATCGTAATACGAAACTTCGAGTTCGGCCTGTGCCGGTTCGATGTTGCCAACGGACTCGACGTTGGCGTTCGCGTAAGCAACCACGAGCTGGGCGCCACCGAGGGACACGCACTGAAAGGCGCTGGCGCGCGCAGTGCTTGCCCGGAGCTTGGCTGAGCCTGAGGGCAGATCGGTCAGCGCGTTCTTGGGATCCCAAGTCAACGTGGCACCGCCCACGGGGATCCAATTGCTGACATCGCCGCTGAAGCTCGGATTGCTCACCAGTGTCGTGTTGCAGTCGGCCACGCCGTCGGTGTCGAGATCGGCGCAGCCGTCCACCAAAACCCCAGTTGCCACCCCGACGCCGGCTTCAGACGTGCCCCCCGAGGCGCCGGCGGTCCCAGCATAGGATTGTCCGACAACGAGCGCGCCCGCCAGCCCGTCGCCCGCCGACGCGAGATGCCGGGTATCGAGCGAACAGGCGCACACGCCGAGTGTCAGTAGCAGGAAACCGCGTCGTCGCACGATCATGAGTCCGCCGTTGCAGCGAGGCAATCTTGCCTCGCTCATGCTCGCCGCGCCAGGTCTTCGCATCTAGCGGACTCGAGCGTAGGTCGGACTGAACGGCGCTGCTTCGTCACACACACGTGACTCAGCACGTGGTCTGCTCCGGGATAGATTTACGAAATGGTAAGTCGTGCAAGGAACGACCGGGCGAATACGGTCGTGTCCTGTTCGCTCTTGATACTGGCACTACTCGTCGGGCTACCGCGCGCTGCGCATGCCCAAGTGGTGCAGGATTGTCAACCCAACCGGTACCTCGATCGCACGGCAACGGGCGCCGCAGCCTCAACCAGAATGGCTCCGTCACCTTCAATACTCCGGGAGCCTTCGGCTTCGTTTGCCTGGCTCACTCCTCGATGAAGGGCGCAATCAACGTGGTACCCGGAGCTTAACCTGGCAGCGCAATGGCCGCGATGCGCAGCCACGACCAATACGCGGCGACCGCGCCGACGGCATACAGCGCCGGTCTTCGTGCACGCGCCAGGTAAGGCCGCGGGAGCGGCGCGCGCACAACGACATAAGCGAGGACCACCATCAAGAGCTGGCCGATCTCCACGCCCGCGTTGAAGCTGAGCAGAGCGAGAGGAAGGTGGCTCTGAGGAAGGCCAATGCTCCTCAGCGCACCAGCAAAACCAAGTCCATGTACGAGCCCGAATAGGAACGACACCAGGGCAGGCACGCGTCGGGCAAGACTCGCCTTTTCACGCAAAGCCTCGCTCGCGACCAGCACGATCGACATCGCGATGCTGGCTTCGACTGGCGCGGATCGCAGGCTGATCCAGCCGAACACGCTGCAGGCGAGCGTCAGGCTGTGGGCGAGCGTGAAGGCGGTAATGGTGCCAATCAGCCGGCGACGAAAGCCGACCAGAAACAGGAGCCCGATCACGAACAGCAGGTGGTCGAGCCCGCTCAAGATATGTTGAACACCGAGTACGGTATAGGCCCGGAAGATCTCGCTGCTGCCGCGCCGATCGTCGCGAGCTCCGTAGAGCTCCACCGACGGCTGAGCGCCAGTCAGCGTGTAGACATGGCTCTCGCCGTCGAGCCAGATGACCTTGACGAGCGCGGCGGAGTAGCGCTTGCCGACGCCGTCCATGCCGAGCGTGCCTTTCAGGCCAGCGCTCCCGCAATGCAGCGTGTTCGGACCCGCCTGGCAGCTCTCCGGCCAATGCGGCACGAGATCGTTTCCGATCGGCCGCTTGTCGCTGAAGGCGGACCACTGCCAGAAGAACTCGCCTGTCGAGGTCTCGCGCAACTCCATTTCTGCCATGCTCATCTCGTGCGCTCCTGCGGGCGCGATGAGCAGCGCGAAGGCGGCGACGATCAGCCAGAAGCAGCGAAGAGCGCGGCTCATTCGGGCGCGCTCCCGCCTGCCTCATACTTGACCTTGTACTTCTTCGCGAGCGCGCGCACCGCTAGAGTGCGCTGCTCCGCGGCTGTGGCGTCGGCCCAATCGTGCAGCACAACGCCGCGCAGAGCCTCGAAAACTGCAGGCTTCGCCGGCACAAGCGCGTTGAGACGCATGGCGCGCCAGCCGTCGCGCGTTTGCAGCGCTTGCCACACGCCGACCTCGGCTGACGCCAAGGTCTTGGCGAGGTCCGCCCCATAACTCTCGACGAGGTTCGCGCGCGGTCTGCCCTTGAACACCCGCAATCCGGCCTTCGCGTCGCCGGGCGCGCCGCCGCGCAGCGCTTTGACGAAGTCTTGAACCGCGGTTTCGGAGGTGTCGCCAGAGAGCGCTGCCTCCTCGAAATCGTAGCGCGTGGGCTCGTCGTATTTGTCGCGATGACCTTCAAACCAGGCGCGCAGCACTCGGTCGTCGGGCTGTGGCAGCTTCACGTTGCTGTCCACGACGCTGAGCGCCTTGAAGATCACGCGTTCGCGGATGGCGGGGTCGCCTCTGTCAACTTGAAGCGCGAGCCCTTCACGGTAGAGGACCTCGTTATCGAGCCACACCCGATGCAAGGCCTCGAGCTCTTCAGGGTTCGGCTTTCTGCCCCGCGCCGCTTGGAACGTCTCGATGGCTTCGCTATCGACCTCGGCGCTGACGACGATGGTGTGCGTGTCGTCGGCCTTGCTGTTTAGGCCGTGATCGACCGCGAACAATAGGCCACCCAACACCACGAAGTGCAGCAGGGGCTCGCGTAACCAGCCCAGGCGCAGGCGCGTGCGCCGCGAAGGGGCGAGGATTTCGGACCGGAAAGACTCTATCGACGGTGCGCTCATGAGTGTGGAAAAGGGGCAAAACGTGGAGCGGCGCCGCGCAGGTTGCCCGCGCGACGCCCACTGCACGATCCGTTTTTTGGAGGACAGTCCGTACTTAGTTGACTCCCACGACGGCGGTCGACCCGGCCACCTCGATGTAGATCGGGTTACTGTAAAACCACAGGTCCGACCAAGCGGCAACGTCGAACGAGACCGCTCGCTGACCTGCGATCGGGTTACCGGTGCCGCTTGCGGTCGCGAGATGATCCGGGCAGCCGTCGAACTGGCTCGATGAGCTATGCACCGCAGTGCACGGGATCCTCAAACGCGTGGTGTCGTTCGCGTTCGTGAACACGTCGGCGAGCGGGTTACCGCTGGCGTCGCTCTCGAACGGCACGGCCGGCGGCAGGTTGGTGCCGCGCAGGCGGATGTACTGCGACGCCGTGAGCGCAGGGATGCGGAACGTCATCGTCAAGAACGTGGACCCGTCGACCTCGGAAGAGACGCTCTTCCAGGGCGTGGCGCCGCTCCCGTTGAAGGTGCGGAGGATTGCGGCGCTGAGGTTCTTTGCCGCGTCGGGCACCACGGACAAATCCGCCGTCGTGCCGTCTGCGCGCAGCCAATTGGTGTTTCGCGGCCATTCACCGGAGTAGCCCGCCGTGCCGGGTGTCCGATAGCCGGTAACCAAGCCGCCGATGAGGTCGATATGATCGAGCACGGGCATGTTGATCGGCTGCGCGATGCCAATCTGCGCGAGCGATGGGTTGTTGAAGGTGTACGGCGAGAAGTTGACACCGGCTGGATCGCGCACCGCAATGCCGACGACGATGTCCGAGCCGCTCGGCACCGCGAGCTTCTCGCCCATCGTTGCGCAGCCGGATGCGAAATCGATCGCGGTGTTGTCGACGGCCGCGTTCGCGGCAAGTTCGCCGACAAGTGCCTCCGTGCGGCCGACGCACGCGACAAAGGCGAGGCGATCGATGATCTGACCGCCGGTCGCGAAGTTGTTGCCGCTGCGCAGGCCGTCCACGATGGTCTGCGGTTTGGCTTTGTTGGCGCCGCTGCGCACCATCGTGTAGTTGCGCTGATACTCACCGGGGAAAAAATCCTGGGTCGTGCGGCGATCGTCCGGACCGAAGCTGCCGCGATTGTGCCAGTCAGAACTCGCGAAGAACCAGAAGTTCCTGCCCTCCCCCAGCAACGCATCCCAAACGCCGCCGATCTGCGCGCCGTAGACGCCCGTGCCACCGTAGGTCGTGCCACCCACGCTATCGGTCTGAACACCGCCGATACTGTTGCGAAGCACCTGATATTCGCCGCGGTTCGACGAGGCGCCGTGACCAGGCTGGGTCTCCATGCCGAACGCGATCTTCGGAGCAGCGTTGTTGAAGTCACGCAGGTGCTCGATGTTGAAGCCGTTGTTGCCATCGGGGTTGAACTGACCGGCACGCTCCAGATGGGCGGGGACGTAGTAGCTGGTGTCCGGGTGGAACGCATTCATCCACTTCAAGCCTTCGACGGTCTTGAGGTGGCCCCGGGTGCCGCTGCCGGTGCCGCTGGCCGGGATGAGCTTCATCGCCGTCGCGTTCCAGCTCGGATCGGCCGAATTGGGGCTGCCGGGCACCGAACAGTCGTAGGCGTTGGTGACGCCGCGGCTGGTGTCCGTGTCGGCGCGGTCGAAGCAATACTCCCACTGCGCGAGCGCGTTGGCGTTGCCGAGCGCCGTGTAGCCCGGCGTGGTTGGCAGCGTCGCTGTGGCGAGCGAGGTGGGGATCTGACCCGTGATGACCGACATCGACGTGTGTTCGTGGCCGGGAACGACGGTCTCGATGCCGAGAAACAGCGGCAAGTTCTTGAACGCGTTGAAGTACTCGATCAACGGATATTGGAACTCCGAGACCGATTGCCAACGCCACATGTTCTTGTTGGGACTCGCGCCCGAAACGTCGCCCTTCGGCGTCACGCCGGAGTTCTCCCAGGTGGTGGTCGGGCCTGAGCCCGAGATGAACGGATACGCGGGCGTCGCCAGCGTGGCGTCCTCGACCAAGGTGCAGTTTCGATTGCCATTGCCGCCGTGGCCGGCCTGCACGAACCAGTCGAGGCCCCAGGGTGTCTCCACCCTGTCGGTGGCTTTCTTCACCAGCTTCGCCATCGAGATCGAGCCGTCGGAGCAAGTCGTGTGGTTGTGGAAGTCGCCGGCGACATAGGTGCCGGGTGTCCTCCCGGCCGCGGTGCAGGTCACCTGCGCGCTGCGCGTGTCCGCGCAGGACGCTGCGGGATCGCCATCGCTCACCGTGACGCTGAGAGTTGCGGTGCCCGGGGCGGTGCAGGTGAAGGTTGGATTCTGGGCCGTGGCGTTGCTGAGCGTGCCGGCGCTCGCCGTCCAGGCGTAGCCGAGCGCGCTCGGCCCGGCGTCGCTGTCGTGGGCCGCCGCGGTAAGTGCGATAGTGCTGCCAACCTGCACCTCGGCCGGGTTCGCCGCGATTCCGTCAATCAGCGGGCAGAGGTTGAGTACGCCGGAGACCATCACGCTGCCCGTGCCCCGCGTCTCGTGGCAGGTGACGGGGATCGTAACCGGCACGGTCTGGCCCGCCTGAACGCTGAATGTGGCGGAACCCGCACAGTTGTCGGACGAATCGGTGGAGCTTGCAGATACGCTGATTGTGTAGCCTGTGCCCGCTGGGAGCCCACCAATCAGCGCGCTGAGCTTGGTCGCGTTCGACACATCGATACTGCCCGCCTTGGAGAAGCCGTTCGGCCCCGTGATGGTGTAGCTAGCGCTCTGTACGCTACGACCGTCTGCAAGCTGCAGGGCGAAGCTGAGAGCGCCAGCCGAGGCCTCGCCCGTCGGCGAAGACCCTTTCGCTCCATCGCCTTCGCTCCCACAACCCACGAGGGATGTGAATCCACAAAGCCCAAGAGCCAGAATCGTGATCTTCTCGGTTCTCATCATCGCTCTATTCTCCGACCTATGCGCGTAAAGACTGGGGTGCCGCGAAGCGTGTCCCCCGCGGAGTAAGCAAGAGGCACGCCAGCCAGAGCACTCCGCATTACGCGTATGCGGACCCGCAATCGCCGGGGTTTATCGCCGGCGTGTGCTCTCCGATCGGCCGCCTTCAAAGCCAGCGTTCCGGAAAACGAAGAGTGCCCTCCGATCTCCGGAGGACAGCGCCACGCGCCGTGAGCTCAACGTTCGGAGACACCGACCGCAGGCGCCGCGTCGCGGATCCGTTCGAGCAGCTCGGTCGCTTCCGCTCGCGCCGGCTGGATTCGCGTGAGCTCAGTGAGCAGCGTTCTGGCCTGGGGGACGTCGACCCGGACCAGCGCTTTTGCCATCGAAAGCAGCGGATCATAGGCAGGGCGAAACTCGGGACTAATGCGCAGCACCGCGAGCAGCGGCACTTGCACTCGTGCGAGCATCTCCTTGACGTCCGGCGACGGCCACACCTCACGACCCGACTCGATGAAGCGGTCGCGCGCGACCCAGTAAGCGGCAAGTCGGCGTGACCAGGTTGCATCTGGCAAAGGGGAAAACAGCTCCTCCGGCGCAAGCGCCAGCTGTTGCAGTAGTGTCACCAAGCGGTCACCTGGCGCAGAGTCCGGCGCGTAGGTGACGAACGGCGCGCGATAAGCGACGACGGGATGATCGTCGGTGTTGATCGCCGCGTTGCCGGCGAACTGTCTGAGCGCCGACGGCCCGGCGATCACACTGCCGAGCACCGCGTACTCGTCTTCGAGCCCGAGACTCGCCACCCAGTCGGGCAGCGCGAGGTGGACGAGCCGCTTGCGCACGACCGCAGCGTCAAACCGACTCTGATCGCTGCGCGCCACCAGACCGATCACCGGCGTTTGCAGGCTGTTGCTCGCGATGATCGCCCACGCCCGCGGATAGACGCTGACAAAGGAGCGCACGATACTCTGCAGGGTGACAAGGTCGAGCTGATGCAGCGGTAACCACTGGCAGAACACGCCCGCCGGCTCGAGCCGCTGACGCACAGCCGTAAAGTGCTCCACCGTATAGAGCGCGCCTGAGCCGCTCCGCGCCGGATGAAAATTATCCGATACAATCACGTCATAGAGCCGATCGCTGGCCCGCACGTAGCGGCGCGCGTCAGCCGCCACCACGTGCAGCCGGGAGGCGCCCGCAGCGTCCGCGACCGCTGTGGTAAAGCGGGTCGAGGCGGCGATCACTTCTGGCAACAGTTCGACCGCGTCGACGGCGAGCGTCGGATCGGCGGCCGCGGACGACGCGGTGACGCCCGTGCCGAGCCCCAGGAAGAGCGCGCGGCGCGGCGCGGGGTGCAGAAGTAAGGG
>JAEUAF010000719.1 GCA_019695485.1 Sorangium sp. | reverse complement strand
TGGCGGAAATGGCGGCCAAGCGGGCGCGGGAACCGGTGGTCGCGGCAGCGCGGGTAGCGCGGGTCAAGGCGGCGCCACGGGCTGCGCGAGCAACGAATTTCGCTGCCCCACGACGGGCACCTGCATCTCCGCGTCCAAACAATGCGACGGCATCCGTGATTGCTCGAACGGCGAGGACGAGTCGGCGGGTCAGTGTGGCGCCAAGTGCCAAGCCGACGGCGGCTTCTACTGCGCCAAAGACGCCGCGTGCTTCCCGTCGAGTGTGCTCTGTAACGCGACCTCTGATTGCAGCGACGGCAGTGACGAAGGCGCGCGCTGCTCGAGTGATTGCAAAGGCTTCTGGTGCGCCGCCGACTCCAAGTGCCTGCCCACGTCGATCCAATGCGACAGTCAGACAGATTGCAGCGATCGCAGCGACGAGGGCGCGCAGTGCAAAGGCAGCTGCGCTGGCACCTGGTGCGAAGTCGACTCCAAGTGTCTGCCGTACTACTGGGTTTGCGATGGCGGCCCGGACTGCAGTGACGCCAGTGATGAACCGGCTTCGTGCCCCGTATCGTGCACCGATGGTGGCGACTTCTGGTGCATCGCGGATGGCGCATGCCTGAGCGAAAATGCGCTGTGTGACGGCGTCGCCGACTGCTCCGACGGCAGTGACGAAACACCGTGTCGCCTGGCCTGCAACCGCAAACACGACTTCTGGTGCGGAGCCGACAACAAATGCCTACGCGCCGATTGGCGCTGCGACGGCATCAAAGACTGCTCCGACAATAGCGACGAAGCGAACTGCCCGCCCTGAGGCCGGAACGGGCATCCACGGCACCCGGGGCGTGATTCGCGGCGCCGGATCCTCGCCCGGCCTCTTCTAGCGCTGGCCAATTATATCGTGACGCGATATATAGCCGGCGTGCCGCCTTCTGTCTCTCAAGCCGACTATGAAGCCCTCGCCGAGGTGCGCTACCGCATCCGGCTGTTCTTGAATTTTAGTGAGAAGAGCGCCCGCGCGGTCGGGCTCGAGCCGCAGCAGCACCAGCTCATGCTGGCGATTCGAGGTCTCGCTGCGGACTCCGTTCCGACGATCCGCCGTGTTGCCGAGCGCCTTCAGCTCCGGCACAACACGACCGTCGAGCTCGTGCGGCGCGCGGTCGCGAACGGCCTCGTCGTGAAGCGCGAGAGCGGCAGGGACCGACGCGAGGTGCTGCTCGAGATCGCCCCCAAGGGCCGGCGTTTGTTGGAGAAGCTCTCGCTCGCGCACCGCACCGAGTTGCGCTCGATGGCGCCGGTGCTGTTCGACGCCATCGGCGTCTTGGTTCGAAACGAGCGTCCGCTCAAGTCACGCAGGAGAACGCCGTGACGCGCCGCAAGAGGGCTCACTCGCTGCTCGACGAGCTCGGAGATTTCACGACCACCCCCCGCGTCTTGCCGCTGGCGCTGCTCGCGGCCGTGATTGGCGCCATCGCGGCGGTGGTCGCCGCGGGTCTGTTGCGGATGATCGCGCTCTTCACCAATCTGTTCTTCTTCCAGAGGTTCAGCGTCGCAAACCTCGCCCCGAGCGGGCACCACCTCGGCAACGCAGTCGTGCTCGTCCCCGTCGCCGGCGCGCTGATCATCGGAGTGCTGGCGCGCTACGGCTCCGAGAAGATCCGCGGGCACGGCATTCCTGAAGCGATCGAGGCGATCCTCGTGCGCGGCAGCCGAGTCGAACCGCGCATCGCCGTGCTCAAGCCGCTGGCGAGCGCGATCTCGATCGGTTCGGGGGGTCCTTTCGGAGCCGAGGGGCCGATTATCATGACGGGCGGCGCGATCGGTTCGCTCTTTGCTCAGCTCTTCGCGCTGACCAGCGCCGAGCGCAAGACGCTCCTCGTCGCGGGAGCCGCGGCGGGCATGAGCGCCACGTTTTCCTCACCGCTGGCGGCGACCCTGCTCGCCGTCGAGCTGTTGCTGTTCGAGTGGAAGCCACGCAGTTTCATCCCAGTCGTCGCGGCCAGCGCCACGGCAGCCTTCGTTCGTCCACTGCTGCTCGGTGAGGGCCCGCTGTTCCCCGTCACTGCTCACTCGCCGCAGCCAACTTGGCAGCTCGCCGCCGGTTGCATTGCCTGCGGCCTCGCCGCCGGAGCGCTGTCGGGGGTGCTCACGAAGGGCGTGTACCTCTTCGAGGATCTGTTTCAGAAGCTTCCTATCCACTGGATGTGGTGGCCGGCGCTCGGCGGCGTGGCGATCGGTGTCGGTGGGCTCGTCGAACCGCGCGCGCTCGGCGTCGGCTATGACGTGATCGGCCAAGCGTTGAATGGCGACTTGGTTGGCGGAGCCCTACTGACGCTGATGGTCGTCAAGGCCACAATCTGGGTGATTTCCCTCGGGTCCGGCACCTCTGGTGGGGTGCTCGCGCCGCTGCTGATCTTGGGTGCCTGCCTCGGCGGTCTGGAAGCGCGCCTGCTTCCGGCGGTGGGTAATGGCTTCTGGCCGCTGGTGAGCATGGCTGCGATCCTCGGCGGCACGATGCGCTCGCCGCTCACGGGTATCCTGTTTGCACTCGAGCTGACGCACGACTGGGGGATTGGGCTGCCGCTTTTGGTGGCCGTGCCGGTTGCCTATGGGTTCACAGTGCTGGTCTTACGACGCTCGATCCTCACCGAAAAGGTGGGGCGACGAGGCTTTCATCTGAGTCGCGAATACGCGACTGATCCGCTCGAGATCCTGTTCGTGCGCGAGGTCATGACGACCAACGTGGTGGTGCTCCCCGCGAGCCTCACTCGCGCGGAGCTCCTGGCCTCGCTCGACGGTGAGCGCCAGATTCGACCGCTCTTTTACGTCGTCAACGCGGCGCAGAAGCTGGTCGGCGTGATCACCCGTTCCACGCTCGAGGCCTGGCTCGTGGGACGCCCCTTGGAGCTCGGCGGAAAGCCAGCTGGCCCGGTTCCGTCGACGTTGGGCGAAATCGCTCGAAAAGCCGTGGTAGCCAACGCGGACGAACCTCTGCGCGCAGCCTTGTCTCGCATGGCCCAGACGGGGCGCACCTGGTTACCCGTGGTCGCGCACGCCGATCCCCAAGAAATCGTCGGCGAGATCAGCCTCGAGGACACGCTCAAGGCCCGCGTGAAGCACCTCGAAGAGGAAGAGCGCCGCGAGCGCGTGTTGCCACTCAATGCCATCGTCCCGCACTGGCTCAAAATTGCCGCGCGCAGGCCCGCCGCGCGCCGCGCGCGGAACGAGGCAGAACGAGGGCAGTAACGCTGACTACTTCCGTGAGGGAGCGCTAGAAGTCTGGGCCGCCTCCGTTCCGAGATCGCGCCTGCTCGGAACACTGGCCAGTGTCTTCGTAGCGGAACGACGTCGGGTACGCCACGAGACGCAAAACATCCGCGAGGCTCTGAGCCGCCGGCGGTGGCGGCCCTCCCGGCAGGGTGACCGCTGAAAGCTCGTCGACCCCGACGATGCCATTCGCGTTCCCAGTGACTTGATCCGCGTCCACGATCAGCTGCGCCAATGAAAGCTTGGGAAACGCACGCGGGTCATTCTCGTTCGTGGGCGCGTTCGGATCGCTCGACGGCTCCGTCCACTTGGGGTCGAGCCCGAGCTGAAACAAGTTGCGAAAGTCGACGCTGATCGAAATCTGGATGGTCTCTCCGCTGACGAGTGGAAGCTTCGACTCGAACTCGGTGCCTAGCGGGCGTTTACATTCCGAGAAGCGCAGCCCATCCGAAAATCCCCAATCGAAGCTGACGACCTGCCCGGATTTGGATAGTCGCCCACTCACGTGGAGCGCCATGCCTTGCGCGCTGGTAAGCCCCTGATCGGAGGTGACCGGGACCTGTGCGTTGCGCATGAAATCAAGCTGAGCTTGCGACACCCCCTCGCCGAGCACGGAATTGTCGGCCGGCTTCGACACCGAGAAGTGGAGAAGACAAGCGTTGAGGCCATAGAGCTCACCGAGCTTTTGCGGCCCCGCCTGGTTCACGTCGAGAAGACGCGTGTAGCCCGCCTCGGAATAGTCGTTACAAAGATCGCCCTCGAAGCGGACATTACCCATGCCGACGAGCGCGGTATCAAGGTCCACGGTCCAGCCATCCGCGGAGACGAAGCTGATGGGACTCGCGGCAAGCTCAGGCGCCCGCTGCACGCTGACGAATACATGCCCCGGCACCGGCCGCGTGTCGGCGGGCAGGCACGCCAGCGGGCAAGTGGCGAGGAAG
Source organism: Sorangium sp. (assembly GCA_019695485.1). Taxonomy (GTDB): domain Bacteria; phylum Myxococcota_A; class Polyangia; order Polyangiales; family Polyangiaceae; genus PMG-095. The sequence goes on along the minus strand of JAEUAF010000719.1, from coordinate 9,414 downwards.
CACAGCGCAAAGGCTCGCGTCGTCACGGCTTAGAATACTCCTTCCAAGCCGATGCTGGGCACCGCGATCGGGCCAATTGGGTTGCCATTGTACACTTCCTTCTTCAACGTGGCGTTCAACATCTCCGCGACGAAGGAGAGATGCGCCGTCTTGCCGATCATCCAGAGCTTTTCGAGGCGCAGGTCGATGCGATAGAAGGCGGGGTCTCGCGCGGGATCCGACACGGGTGTCCCAGCTCCGACGGCGGGTGCCGCTGGAGCGTCCGTCGTGGTGGTGGCCGCAGGCGCTTTGGTTCGTTGCGGGGCGCCGGTGTAGAAGACCAAGCGCGTGCCCGCTCGCCATTTGCGGCCGAGATCGAAGGCGAGGGCCCCATTGAAGACGTGTCGTCGGTCGAACGCGCTCGGAAAGACAGCGTTATCCACACGACGGGTGGAGCGAGAGAGGGTGTAGGACAAGAAGCCGCCGAGCCGCTGGGTCAGCGTGCGATGCAGGAAGAACTCGAGCCCATACGCCCGCCCGAGCGCTCGCCGATTGAGACTGTCGCCGCGCCCTTCGGGGATGCTGAGCGCGTCCGTGAGATCGGTAAACACGTTGTCGAACGCGTTGGCGGTGAGCTTCGTCGAAGGCAAGAGCTGCCACTCGATGCCAGCGCTGGTTTGGTAGGCCGTCTGCAAGCCGTTGGCGAGGCTCCCCAGAGCCAAACCTGGAACGGGCAGGACGAACGACGGTGGCTGATGAGCGATGCCAAAGCTTTGGACGAGCGAGAGGCCCTCTCGCACACGAAGTCGCGCCGACAACCGCGGATCCAGCCCCACCTTGGTCGCGCTCCCCGAAGAGTAGCGATCTACCCGAAATCCCGGCGTCACCAAAAACCCCTTCTGCACCTGGATTCCAAGTTCAGCGTGCGCCCCGAGCGCCACGTCTCGGCGCGGCGGAAACAGATCGTCGAACAGTTTCTCGCTCGGATCGTCGGGATCTCGGTAAACCGGTGTCGTAATCTTGTACGAGTCGCTCACGGCGTCGACGCCAACGCGCAAGTGTGTGTTCGACGTGAGCTGCTGGTCGAACTCGCTGCGCCCGGAAATCATCCGATCTTGGGCGTTTCGCTGCCCGCCAATCGCCGTCTGATCGTAGCCGAGCGTGATCGCCGTGCGTACCCGCCCGCTCTTACCGATCTGGTGATCGTAGCGGAAGTCGCCGCGATAAAACTCGGAGCCGAAGGCGATCGTCGAGATGCCGTTGATGTCTTGGGCCAACAAATCGTAGGCGCCGAAGGCGACCATCGAGACTTGATCGCGCGGGGTCAGGTCGTAGGTGACGCGCGCCTGATAGTCACGATAGTCGAGCTTCGCGTTCGGAGTCAGAAGGGAGAGGATCGCCGCCGTGTACGAGTAGCGACCGCCGAGCAACACCGTGCCGCGTCCGCCCGCAAACCCGCTCTCGACCAGACCTCCAGCATCGAAGATGCGGATGTTGCCTTCGCCGTGCGGTGTCACGCGCGGCGCCGTGGTTTCAGCGGAAACAATGCCTCCAGCGTAGCGCCCATAGCGCGCCGGATAACCCCCGGGATATAAGTCCACGCTCTCCACCATGCCCGGCTGGATCACGGAAGGGCCAATCGCCACGTGATAGAGGTAGGGGACTCGGATGCCGTCGAGGAAGTAGCCGACATTGCCAGGCGGGGCGCCGCGCACGTAGAAGAACGGCAGGCCCGAGATGATCGGTGTGACGCCCGGCATGATTTCGATGGCGCGAAATGGATCCCCAAACGTGCCAGGAAGTTGCCTGACCTCGGTTCGGCTCAGGGAGGTGACCATCGGCGCCTGCCGTTCGCCGAGCACGGTGACTTCGATCGGGCGCTGCGCCTGGCGCGGGCGCTCAGCCGATTTCGAATCCGCGGCGCTTGCGGCGTCTTTTCCCGTCGCGCCGTCAGGCCCGGACGGCGTCGTTGACGCTTCAGGGCCGCTCACGACGGGCGCGTAGAACTCGACCTGAACGCGAATCGTGGCGGCGACGGGTGCTCCGTCGCGCGTCGCGGGCGCGAAGCGCCAGTGCTTCACGCTCTCGACTGCCGTGTCCGCGAACGGCGCATCCGCCCCCACCGCCTGCGCCGAGCGCACCGAGCCATCGGTATTCACGGTCAGAACCACGACGACCTTCGCGTCGCCGTGCGCGTCCGGCGGATACGGGACGCTCGGGGCGTCGAGCAGGCGCGGCGGGACGACACTCCGCTGGGTTGTCGGCGCCTTCCCCGCCTCGCTAGCGGACACTGCGGCCTCGGGTGCCTCGGCGCGCACCGCAGACGACCAGCAAACGACACAGACTAGAACGCCGCCCGCGGCGGACCGGGCGCGACGCCAGAAGGAACGCCCAAGTCGCTGGGCAACGTTGCCGTGCAAAATCATGAAATGCCGGCTCGTGGCGACCCGGACGCGCACACTAGCACCGGCAGGAGCCCCTGAGCGGCCGACAATGCTGCTCTTCGATCGGCCCACCCTTCCCGTCGCGGGGCTCTAAACGGAATTTGCATCAGGTGCAAATTCTGGACGCTCGTCGCACGCTACAACAAAGGCCCTGATGCTCCCTCTTCGCCGGCTGTTTCGTTTCATCACGCCTTATCGTGGGCTCGCGGTCGCGTCACTCGTGCTGCTGACGGCGCTAGTCTGCCTCGATCTGGCCATCCCGAGGCTAATCCAGCGCATCATCGATCGCGGCATCTTGGCCCACGATCGTGCGGTCGTGCTGTCGACGGCGCTGCTCATGCTCGGCATCTCCGCGCTCAGCACCGTGATCGCGATCGGCAACAATGTGTTCTCGGTGCGGGCGGGCGAGGGGGTCGCCAGGGACTTGCGCGAAGCGCTGTTCCTCAAGATCCAGAGCTATGCGTTCGGGAATCTGGATCGCCAGAAGACCGGGCAGCTGATGGTTCGCCTCACCAGCGACGTGAACGCCGTGAAGAGCCTGACGCAGATCTCGCTGCGCATCGGCACCCGCGCGCCACTGATGATGCTGGGCAGCCTCGTCTTGATGATCACGACGAGCCGTGAGCTGGCGTTGACGATGCTGCCGCTGCTGCTCGTTACCAGCGTGCTGATCGTGTTCTTCATCGTGAAGATGGAGCCCCTGTTCCGGACCGTCCAAAGCAAGCTCGACCACCTGAACAATGTGCTGCAAGAGAACATCGCGGGCGTCCGGCTGATCAAGGCGCTGGTGCGTGCCGATTTCGAGGAAGCTCGCTTCGCCGGCGCCAATCAGGAGATGACCTCGCGCTCGGTGCAGGTGATGAAGTTCGTGTCATCGATGACGCCAGCGCTCACGCTGTGCGTCAACGTGGGTATGGTCGTCGTCATCTGGTCAGGCGGGCTGGAAGCCATCCACGGCCGGCTGTCACTCGGCCAAATCGTCGCCTTCAGCAACTACATGCTGAGCACGATGACGCCGCTCGTGATGATGACGATGCTGTCGAATACCTGGGCGGCGGGCTTGGCCTCGGCGCGGCGCATGACCGAAATTCTCGACACGCAGCCCGACATCGTCGACGCGCCCAATGCCGTCGAGCTTTCCGCCGGCGCGCCCGCGCGCATCGACTTTTCGGACGTGTGCTTCGCTTACCACGGCAACGACGATGCGCCGGTGCTACGCGATATCGAGCTTCACGCCGAGCCTGGGCAGACGATTGCCATTTTGGGCGCGACCGGCGCCGGCAAGTCGACGCTCGTCAACTTGATCCCTCGCTTTTACGACGCCACGTCGGGTCGAGTCGCCATCGCAGGGCAGGATGTGCGCACACTCACGCACGACTCGCTGATGGCAGAAGTCGGAGTCGTGCCGCAGGAATCGATCTTGTTTTCAGGCAGCGTGCGCGACAATATCCGCTACGGCAAGCCCGACGCCAGCGAAGAGGATGTCGTACGTGCCGCGCGCACCGCGCAAGCGCACACGTTCATCTCAGAGCTGCCGCAGGGCTACGACACGCATGTCGCGGAGCGCGGCGCGAACTTTTCGGGTGGGCAGAAGCAACGCTTGGCGATCGCGCGCGCGCTGCTGGTGCGCCCCAAGCTCCTCATTCTCGACTACAGCACGAGCGCCGTCGACGTCGAGACCGAGACCCGCATTCAAGAAGGGCTCGAGGCCGAGCGCCACCAGCGAACGACCTTCGTCGTCGCGCAACGCATCTCCACGGTGCTGAAGGCCGATCGCATCCTGGTTCTCGACAAGGGCCAGATCGTCGCCCAGGGCACACACCGGGAGCTCTTGCAGTCGAGCCCGGTCTATCAGGAGATCTACGACTCCCAGCTCGGTCAAGCGCTCGCGGAATTACCGTCTCCGGTCGCAGAGGAGTCCCGGTCATGAGCAGCGCACGCCCGACCGGCGTCGGCGAAGGGGCCCGCGCCGCGATTCAACCGCTGGGACGCGCCGTCGGCAGAGTCGAGAAGCCAAAGAACGCACGCGCCACGCTGAAGCGTCTAGTCGGCTATTTCCGGCGCTTTCGCGGCGAGCTCGGGGTCGTCATCGTGTGTGTCGTCGCCTACACGTTGCTCGGCTTGTGTGGCCCGTACCTGATGGGGGTCGCGCTGGATCGCTTCGTGGCTCGCGGCGACGCGCGAGGGCTCGGCCGCATCGCGCTCTGGATGCTCGGCGCCTACTTGGCCAACAACCTGTTGCAAATTCTGGCGAACGTGCTGATGGCGGGGATCTCGCAGCGCGCGCTGCAGGACATCCGCAAGGAGCTGTTCGCACACCTGCAGGCGCTGCCGCTCGCGTTCTTCGATCGCCGCCCGACGGGCGAGCTCATGAGTCGACTGACGAACGACATCGACGCGGTCAATCAAGCAGTGGCTCAAAACGTGACCTCGCTCTTGGCGAGCGTGCTCTCGATGGGCGGCATCCTGCTCGCCATGTTCCTACTCGACGCGCGGCTCGCGCTGGCATCCTTGCTGGTCGTGCCGCTGATGCTGTGGTTCACCCGCTTCGTCGCGGTGTACACACGTCGCGGCTTCAAACAGCTACAGAGCGCGCTCGGCGAACTCAACGGCGTGATGGAGGAGAATATCAGTGGGCTCCGCGTGGTGAAGATCTTTCGCCACGACGCCGCCGTACTTGCTGCGTTTCGCCAGAGCAACGAGCGCGTCTACCGTGCTGGTGTGTCCGCGAACACCTACGCGCTCCTCCTGATGCCGCTCACCGCCGTGCTCGGCAACCTGTTCGTGATCGTGCTCTCTGGGCTGGGCGGCTTCCTTGCGCTAAGCGGCTTGGTCAGCGTCGGCGTCATCGCGACCTTCATCAACTACGGCCAGAACTTCATCAACCCACTGCGCCAGCTCTCGAACCTGTACAACACGATCCAGGCAGCCCTGGCGGGCGCCGAACGCGTCTTCGAAATCCTCGATTCACCCGTGGAGGTGGACGATGCACCCGACGCGCTCGGCGTGAGCACGGTGCGCGGAGAGGTGCGCTTCGAGCACGTGAGCTTTGCGTACGATCCGCGCGCGCCGATCATCAAAGACATGTCCCTCACCGCGAGCCCGGGCGAAATGATCGCACTGGTCGGACCGACCGGCGCGGGCAAGACCACCATCATCAACCTCCTGACGCGCTTCTACGAAATCGACGACGGCAGCATCGCGATCGATGGAGTCGACATCCGACGCTTGAAGAAGCCTGACCTCCGCAAGAAGCTCGGGCTAGTTCTGCAAGACACCTACCTGTTCGCGAACAGCGTACTAGAGAACATTCGCTACGGTCGGCTCGACGCGACGGACGAGGAGGTTATGCGCGCCGCCGCCGTAGCCGATGCCGATCACTTCATCCGGCTGCTGCCAAACGGCTATCAAACCGTGCTCTCGGAGCGGGCGGGCAACCTGAGCCAAGGGCAGCGACAGCTGCTCGCCATCGCGCGCACCCTGCTCGCCGACCCCGCGATCTTGATCCTCGACGAGGCAACCAGCAGCGTCGACACCCGCACCGAAGCGCACATTCAGGGGGCGCTACTGCGTCTGATGAAAGGGCGCACGAGCTTCGTCATCGCCCACCGGCTCAGCACCATTCGCGACGCCAGCCAAGTGCTAGTCGTGAACGACGGGCAGATCGTAGAGCGTGGCACGCATGACCAGCTGATCGCGCGCGACGGCTTCTACCGTCACCTTTACGCGAGTCAGTTCAAGGGGCAGGCGCTGTGAGGCGCCCCGGCGACAGGAGCTCGACTCGCCGTCGCTCGGCCAACCCCCATCAGCGGGCCCGCCTACGTTGTTGAACGATGCGCTCTACGACGGGTTCTCGGGTTTGAGCCTTGAGGCCGTGCACATCGATGTATTTGACCGACAGCGGCCCATCGAGCTCCAAGTAGACCGAAAGCAGCTCCGCGCCGTCGAATCCCGCGATCTGCGTGTGCGGAGTGGCGCGGCAACTGCCTCCGGGGCCTTGGCGAATTGAGATCACGACCTTGCGGGCGAACTGCTTGAGTTGGAAAGCGTACTCGACGCCGGACTGAGATCGCGACTGCACCCCTTGCGATTGAACGCCGTAGCCGACACGCTGAAGCCAGGTGAGCCCGTGGGTGCGCACGGACTTGCCTCCCTCGAACTCACGCCAGTACGGCACGAGCGCTGCCGCGGAAGCGGGCCGACACGCCGAATCGAGCCGCAAGGCGTAGTCGACGCGATCGAGCCCCTTGCTCTTGTTCACGAAGAACACGGTCGGCACATCATGCGGCCCGAAGCTCACCGATTGTGCGCGGGCGCTCCGCGCCGCGAGCGAAACAGCGACAAACACCAGAAGCAGCGCGGCCCGCGCAATCGTGCGCGGAAGCCGCCACAGAATCTGCGATGCGCGCCGGGCGGCACGCCCTTGGGCTCGACGCGGTAGCCTCCACGCGCAGACGCACTCTGCGCCGGGGCCTCCAACCGAATCGATGGGCATAGGGCAGCTTAGCGAGGCGTGTACCGAAACGAAACTGCGATCGGCGCCGCCCCGGAGCCGCCAGCATTGTCCCCTAACCTTGGGCGATGCCTGCGCCTAGTTCGGCATTCGTCAAAGCCTGGCCGGCGATCCCCCAGCCGCCATCGAGCGCGTGAACAATGTTGCACCAGATGTGCTCTTTGGGTTGCTTGCCGCCCGAAGCCTCGTGCACGATTTGCGTCGCCTCCGCTACGTAGCCTCGCTGGATGTCGCGATCGGTAAACGCGATGCCGGGCACTTTCCACTCCACGAAGGCGACAGGCGTCTCTTTCAAGCCCGAGAAGGTGTGGCTGCGTGGCAGGATCTGAATCGAGCCCACCACGTTGGGCGTCATCACTTGGTTCTCCGACAGGCCGTGCCACCTGAGCATCGCCTCGCAGAGGCGAACGAACGTGGCCTTCTCTGTACCCAATGGCAGAACGCCCTCGGTGAGGGTGAGCGTGAGCGGCATTTTCAATTCTCCTTCTTCTCGACCAAAACAGCGGCGCTTTTGCGAACCCCTCGCAAGCGACGTATAGCGATCGTGATGCAGAGAATGAATAACGATCGTTATCTGGTCAAGAGAAATATAACGCTCGTTATTTGATCGGGCTCAAGCCATGGAAACCACGGACAAAAAACAGCACACACGGGCGCGCATCCTGGCGGGCGCGGGCCGCAGCTTTCGCGTGAACGGCTACGGAGGCGCCGGCGTCGACGGCTTGGCCAAAGAAGCCGGTGTGACCTCGGGCGCGTTCTACGCCTATTTCAAGTCGAAGGCCGAGGCGTTCCGCGCCAGCGTGGTGAGCGGAATGCAAGATCTGGACGCCGCGGTCCGCCTGTTACGCGCCGAACACGGGGTGCGCTGGCTCGCGCGCTTCGTCGACTTCTACCTCAGCGAAAAGCGCACTTGCGCCGCTGGCGATAGCTGTGCCTTGCAGAGTTTGACCGGCGAGGTCGCGCGCGCCGACGACGCCACTCGCGCGGCCTATGAAGATGCCCTGCGTGGCGTGATCGAAGCGGCTGCAGACGGCATGCCCGCGGCGACAGCCCGCGAACGCAGACGCGACGCCATCGTGCTGTTAGCCTTGTTGTCGGGCGGCGTCTCGTTGGCACGCGCCGTCAAAGACCCCGCGCTGTCCGAGGAGATCGCCTCGGCTATTCGCGCAAAGCTTGCCGCGCCGGCGTCGAACCCACCCCAAAAGGCGAAACCACGCCGTAAACCCGCCTGATCGCTGGCGCACCCGGCGTTCCGCTCCAGCGTGTCCCCAAGCTACGGATGCGCGATGACCACGAGCGCGTTCGCGCGCGCCGTGACACACGCCAAGGAGCGTTCGAGTGTCCGCGGGTCGAGGGCGGCGAAGCTCTCGTCGAAGACCACCACGTCGGCGCCTTGCAGCAGCGCGCGGGCCAAGAACAGGCGGCTTTTCTCGCCATGCGAAAGCTGCCAGCCCGTTTCGCCGACCATTTGCATCAGCCCTGCGGGCATGCGGGCCAGCAGCGGGCCGAGCTCGAGCTCGTTGCAGATCGTCTCGGCAAGAGCGAGATCCTCTCGCCGCGGCGGCCAACGACGGCCCATCAGCAGATTGAAGGCAAAGGTCGCTGACAAGACGTGGTTTTCGTGAAACTGCGGGGCCGCCGCGACGCGCTTTCGCCAGCGCTCGAGGCCAAGCGTCTTGAGGTCGAGACCGTCGAGCAGCAGGAGACCGGACTCCGGCTCGCGCATGCCAGCGAGGACAGCGCCGAACGTCGACTTCCCACCGCCCGAGTCACCTTCGACGAGGATGCGGTCTCCGTCGTGGATACGCACGCTACAGCCGCGGAGCACGGGCTCGCCGCGCCCGCGATAGCGGAAGGTGATCTCGTTTCCCTCGAGGATCGGCCGAGTGGCGTCGCGTACCACAGCGTTCGGGATCGGTGCCAGCTCCTGCTCGAAGCGCGCGCCGCCATCACCCGCAGCCGCGTGGAAGAGTGGGGCGACCGTGCGCCAGGCGATACGGGCTCCCGTGACGCTCGCAACTCCGATGACCATCTTCTGCAACGCGCGGTACGCGAGCAGCGTCCCGCCGACCGCTGTCGCCAACGAGGCGGCCGAGGCAGAGCCCGTCACGAACCACGGAGCGAGTCCCAGAATGGCCACAACGACCCAGCCCCTTGGGAGCAGCGCGGTAAGACGCGCACCGTGCGTGTCCATGCGTCGGCCCGCGTCGAGGTAACGGTCGAGCGCGTCGTCTTCGCCTTCGTGCCAGAGCCGAGTCGGCTGCTGCACGAGGCGCGTGCGATGGCAGAGCATGCGCTCGACGAGGTCGTGGGTGATTTCGAGGCGCTGGTCAGTCCAGCGCGTACGCCGTGCAAAGTATCGCCATGCGATGGCGAACGTGATTCCGAGCCAGCCGATGAGCAACGCAACGTGCACGGCGCCTGCCGCGCCCAGGGCCAGAATGACCGCAGCCGCGATGAGCTCGAGGAGCGCCGTAA
>JAEUAF010000688.1 GCA_019695485.1 Sorangium sp. | reverse complement strand
ACCGAGCCCGACCGCGAACAAATCGAGGTGTTCGCGCTCGGCGCGGGTCCGCAACTCTCACGGGTGACGGTGATTTCCGTGCCCGGTGGCCCCGAATCACTGGTGATTGATGCCAAGCGCGGCCTGGCCTTTTCGCACCTTTGGGCTGGGCGCAGCGTGCGCATTCGGTTGTCGAGTCGCACCGTTGAGGCCGCCTTTGCAAACGGCTGCCAACAGTCGCGTGGCATTGCGCTCGACTCCGCGCGCGGCCTGCTCTTCGCTGGCTGCGCCGAGGGCAAGGCGGTCGTTCTCGACATCGATCACGCGGGCAAGCAATTGAGCTTTGCGGACTCTGCTTCGGGCGTCGACATCATCAGCTACAATTCGCGCCTTCGTCACCTGTATGTGCCTGCCGCCTCCACCGGCGTGCTCGCGATCTTCGGTGTGAGCGGCGCTAGCCTGAGCCCGCTTGCGCGAGTAGCCACGGCCGTGGGCACTCATTGCGTGATCGCGGACGATCGCGATAGGGCGTGGGTGTGCGATCCCAAGGCCGGCCGACTCTGGATGGTGGAAGACTCATTGCCTGCCAGTCCTTGATTCGGTTCACGAGGTCGTGCAGCCGGCGCTGCGACTGGTCGTTGACGATTGAGCCAGTTGCCACTGTCAGGCGGCGGTTTGGGGCATTGTGACCCTATTGATTCAGTTGTATCATCTCGGGAGAGCGCCCTCCGATGGCTGACCCCCAACCCCCCCGCTGGCTGCTCCTGATTCACCAGATTCCCCCGGAGCCCGCGTATTTGCGGGTGAAGATCGGGCGCCGCCTAGCGCGCATCGGTGCTGCGGCCCTCAAGAACTCGGTCTATGTTCTGCCGCGGGCCGAGGGCAGCCTGGAAGATTTCCAGTGGGTGAGGCGCGAGATCGTCGAGAGCGGCGGCGACGCTACGATCATCGACGCTCAGCTGGCTGATGGTCTCACGGACACCGAGGTCGAGGCGCTGTTTCGCAGCGCTCGCGACGCGGATTATCAGGCGGTCGCCGAGCAGGCACGCGCCCTCGCCAAGCAGACACGCGGCAAACTCAGCCCCGAGAAGCAGGTAACTTTGGAGGCCGAGATCGCTCGACTCGAACGCCGAGTCACAGACATTGTGGCGATCGACTTTTTCGGCGCCTCTGGGCGTGAGAGCGTCTCGGCGGCCATCCGAGTCTTGCGGGAACGGCTTCTGCCAGGGGCGCCGCGCGTGTCGACGCTCGTGGGGCATAAGACAGAGTCCTATCGAGCCCGCGTTTGGGTGACGAGGGCGGGGATTCACGTGGATCGCATCGCGAGCGCTTGGTTGATTCGGCGCTTCATCGACCGCGAGGCAAGTTTCAAGTTCGTTCCCGCCAAAGGCTATGTGCCCAAGCCCGGGGAACTTCGCTTCGACATGTTCGACGCGGAGTTCTCGCATGAGGGCGATCTGTGCACGTTCGAGGTGCTGCGCGAGCGTATGGATCTGAAAGAGCCGGGGCTTCGCGCGATCGCCGAAGTCGTGCACGATATCGACCTCAAGGACGGCAAATTCGCGCGCCCCGAGACCGACGGCGTGGCAGCGCAGATTGCAGGGCTCGCGCTGCTCCACCGAGATGATGAAGCGCGTCTGGCTCACGGAGCAGAGCTCTTCGAACAGCTCCTCGCTTACTATTCACGCAAGAAGGCCGAGCTCAGCGCTGCTCCGTCCCCCGACAAGCGCCGGAGAACTCGTCAATGAGTAGCAACACCCAACCGGGCACGAGTAGCGCAGCGTTCGGCCTCGTGCCGTGCACCCAGTGGCAGCTCGTTCGCTATTTTCTGTTTCTCGGCACGCTCGGCTTTGGGGGCCCCATCGCGCTCGCTGGCTACATGCAGCGTGACCTCGTCGAGCGCCGACGCTGGATCTCGAGGGACGACTACGTTCAGGGGCTCGCGCTGGCCCAGCTGGCGCCGGGGCCGCTTGCCGCACAGCTCGCGATCTATCTCGGTTGGGTGCGAGGTCGCGTGATTGGGGCATCGCTCGTAGGGCTCGCGTTCGTACTGCCGTCGTTTCTGATGGTGCTGGTGCTGGCGGCGCTCTACGTGCGTTTCGGCGGCATGCTCTGGATGCGAGGGGCATTTTACGGCATTGGAGCCGCCGTAATTGCGATCATCTTTCGCAGCGTGGTCAAACTCGTAACGCTGACGCTTGCGAAGGACTGGCTGCTCTGGTTGGTGTTCGCGGTCAGTGGCGTCGCGACGGCCTGGACGGAGTCGGAGATCGTGTGGCTGTTCGTTGCGGCGGGCGTCGTTACACTGCTCGTCAAGGCTCCCCCGAAGCGAGCTAGCGCAAATCTGGCGACTCTCGCGCCACTCTGGTTGTTGAGTGGCCTTCACGGCACGGCGTCGACCGATTTGCTCACCACTATCGCCTGGTATTTCGCAGAAGCCGGGGCTTTCGTGTTCGGTAGCGGGCTCGCGATCGTGCCGTTTTTGCACGGGGGAGTCGTCACGCAGTATCACTGGTTGAACGACCAGCAGTTCTTGGACGCGGTCGCGGTCGCCATGATTACGCCAGGGCCGGTGGTGATTACGGTGGCGTTCATCGGCTATTTGGTGGCGGGGCTGTCAGGGGCGGTCGTTGCCGCGCTCGGCACCTTCGTCCCTTGCTACCTCTTCACGGTGCTGCCAGCGCCGTATTTCCGTCGTTTCGCGAAGAATTCACAGATTAAGGCCTTCGTTGACGGCGTCACGGCAGCTGCCGCCGGTGCCATCGCGGGAGCGGCGTTCGTGCTCGGCCGTCGTGCGCTGATCGACCTCCCGACGCTGCTGATTTGCCTGGTGGCCCTGCTCGTCGTCACCAAGTTCAAGAAAGTTCAGGAGCCCATCCTGATCGTCGTGAGTGGACTCTTGGGCTGTGTGCTCTTCTCGTTGAAGTGAAATCGGAGCGCCGCACGAGCGTTGCGCGTCTGGGTTTATTCGTGGGCTGGGAGCGCGCTCAGCGCTTCGACTTTGAAATCATCGAAGACGACTTGGGAGTCTGCTTTGGACCAAAGGCCAATGCGTCCGACGGGGGCGGAGTCCAGCGTCTTCTGAAAGCGCTGGTGTCCGTCGAGCGATGCGCTCAATTCCTTGTCGCGGAGTTCGAGCGTCAACGTGTGCCAAGTCTGCTTGGCCGTGGGCACATTGCCCACTTCGTCGAGAATCGAACGTCGCCCCTTAACGACCCGGAAGAAGAGCAGATTGTCCTCGAGCGCGTTCACGCGAACGCCGAGGTAGCTGCCATTCGGCGCGATTGCGAAGGCAATCCCCGCGGCTTGGTCAATGCGTCCGGCGACCGCGAAGAAGCGCACGGAAACGCGGCAATGGGCGGCCGGCGCGGGGCCGCCGTACACCGCGAAAGGGAAGAACGCGAACGCCTTCACTCCGGCCACGAATTCCGCCGAACGCTCGCCATAGAGACGCTTTGCCTGATCGGGCAAGGTGGCAGACGCAGTTCCATCGTGCCACTTCGCGCCATCGATTTCGAGCCCTCGCGCGCCGCCAACTTCCGCGATGTGCCACTCACCGACCACCCCTTCGAACGCCGAGGGCGGACCGCCTACCGCATCGCCGTCGAAGCTGACGCTAGTCTGGCTTGCCTGCGCTCCCGCGATGCTCGTAGCAGCGGTTGGCGTTGCTGTTGTCGCGTCCGGCACCGCGGCACGGAGAGGTGGCGCGCTGAGCGAGGGCTGGCCGGAAGCAGTAGTGGCGGCGGGCGGTGGAGACGTCGGTCTGGTGCACGCCGTTGCCGTCAGGGCGCAACAAGCCAGCAGTCCGCACGCCCCTTCTTTTCGAATCATCGTGGCGAATCTATGATTCAACTGAATCGAGGTCAAATGTCAAAGATGCAGATCATTCGGAAACCGTCCTCGCGCTCCCAGCGGCCTCGTGATGAGTTCGGCGCGCCGAGCGTT
>JAEUAF010000577.1 GCA_019695485.1 Sorangium sp. | reverse complement strand
GTTCTTCGCGGCGACTGCTTTTGTGGAGCGACTCTTTGCGGGGCTTTGCGGCGCCGGGACGACGTCGCTCGGCGCGGGACTCGTGCCCTCCGCGAAGGAATCGCGGATCACGCGCGCGGTGGCGGTGTCGCGTTTGGCCACGCGGGCGGGGGGACCTTCGGCCACGATGCGGCCGCCGCGCGCGCCTCCGTCAGGGCCGAGTTCGACGAGCCAGTCGGCGCCGCTGATGACTTGGGGGTGGTGTTCGATGATGACCAGCGTGTCGCCGCGCTCGACCAAGCGACCCAAGACGTGAACCAGGCGCGTGACGTCGGCCAAGTGAAGGCCAGTGGTCGGCTCGTCCAACACGTAGAGCGTGGCTTCATGGCGCGCGCTGGCGGTGAGCTCGAGTGCTAGCTTGAGGCGCTGGGCTTCTCCACCCGAGAGGGTGTGTGAGCCTTGTCCCAGCGTGACGTAGCCTGCGCCGAGGTCGGACAAGGTTTTGAGCGGTGAGGAAATGCTCGGGTGATTGGCGAAGACGTCGGTGGCTTGCTCGGCTGTGAGCGCCAATACTTCGCCGATCGAGTGGCCCAGGTAACGCACTTCCAGCGTGCGGGGCTCGAAGCGCGCGCCGCTGCAGGTTGGGCAGGGCGCGACCACGTCGGGCAGGAAGCTCATTTCGTGGGTAACCGAGCCTTGACCTTCGCAACCCGGGCAGCGCCCACCTTGCGTCGTGTTGAACGAGAAGCGCGCTGGCCCAAAGCCCAGCACTTTGGCCTCGTTGGTCGACGCGAAGATGCGCCGAATTTCGTCCCAAATGCCGAGGAATGTGGCGGGGACCGAGCGTGGGGTGCGGCCGATCGGGAGCTGATCGACGGCGACGGCGCGGCGTAGCGTTTGAAAGCCGGTGAGCTTGGAATGAGCGCCCGGCTCTTCGGCGACGAGGCCGAGCTGTTTGCGCAGCGCCGGCAGCAACACTTTGCCGACCAGCGTGCTCTTGCCCGAACCGCTGACACCACACACGACGTTGAAGTGACCGAGCGGCAAGCTGAGCTCGACGTCCTTCAAGTTGTGCTCGCGAACGCCGCTCAGCACGAGCCGCGGGGTGGTTGCACTAACGGCTCGCGCAGCGCGCAGTTCGAGCTTAGCCGAGAGCGCACGCCCAGTGGGCGATTCGGGCACCGCCAGCACCTCGGCCGGAGTGCCGGCGGCCACCACGTGACCGCCGCGCGAGCCGCCTTCAGGGCCCAGGTCGATCAGGTGATCGGCGGCGCGAATCGTATCCGCGTCGTGTTCGACGACGAGCACGGTCGAGCCCAAATCCACCAGTCGTCGCAGATTCTGAATCAGTCGCCCGGTGTCTCGCGGATGCAGCCCGATGGTCGGCTCGTCGAGCACGTAAAGCGCTCCCGTGAGCCCGGCGCCGAGCTGCGCCGCCAAGCGCAAGCGCTGCATCTCGCCACCCGAAAGGCTGTGAGACGCGCGGTCGAGCGAGAGGTAGTCGAGACCCACGTCGACTAGAAAAGCGAGCCGCCGTTCGAGTTCTTGGACCAGTGGTCCCGCGATCAGCAAGGCATCACCCTTGAAAGTGAGCGCCCGCACCCGTTCGAGCGCCGAGCCAACCGAGCGCGCAGAGAGCTCGTGATAGCGCTCGCCGTCGACGCGCACGCCACGCGGGATCGGCGCGAGCCGTGCGCCCTTGCAGCTCGGACAAGTCGAGGTGACCGTGGTGACGACGCGCTTCTTACCGCGTCCGCTGGCGCGCTCCTCGCTGAGCACGCCCGCGCCCTCGCAACGCTCACAGCGACCCTGTTTGGTGGCGAACGAGAACCAACGCGGGTCGAGCTCTGGCAGCGAAAACGCGCACACCGGGCAGGCCGACATCGTCGAGAACATTTGTTCTTTGCCGCGTTCGCTGCGGAGTTTCACGGCGCCTTTACCCCAACGCAGCGCCGTGGCCACGGCGTCGCGGCTGAACTGCTTCGGTTCGAGCGGCCCCTCGATCACGAGATCGATGGTGTGCTCTTGGTGGCGAGACAGGCGCGGCGGATCGTCGGTCTTGACCAGCGCGCCATCCACGAACGCCTGATCGATGCGCGCGCGCGCCGCAGCGCTGAACACGTCCAGATAGATGCCCTTTCTTGCCTGCACCACCGGCGCGAGCAAGAAGGCCTTGTCACGCTCGCGCGCGACCGCGGCGCGGAGCGCGTCCGGCGACATGCCGCCGATCGGTAGATCGTGAGTGGGGCAATGCAGGGTGCCGAGCTTGGCGTAGAGCAGCCGAAGAAAATGGGCGACTTCGGTGACCGTTGCCAGGGTCGATTTGGCGCCGGCGCGCGCGGTGCGTTGCTCGAGGGCAATCGACGGCGGCACGCCGGTGACCGCGTCGACGTCGGGGCGCGGCATGGTCGGCAAGAACTGGCGCGCGTAGGGCGTGAGTGTCTCGAGGAAGCGGCGCTGGCCTTCGGCGAACACGACGTCGAACGCCAAGCTACTCTTGCCCGATCCGCTCGGCCCAGTGACGACGGTCAGCGCGCCGTGCGGGATTTTGACGGATACTTCGCGCAAATTGTGTTCGCGAGCGCGCTCCACCGACAGCACGCGCGGTCCCTCGGCAGCGAGCTTGCGCGGTTTCGGTGCAATCTTTTGGGTGCGCGCGCGGGCGCGCTCGGCGAGCGCTCGCCCAGTGCGCGTGTCGCTCTTGGCGACTTGCTCAGGCGTACCGGTGACTACCACGCGACCCCCCGCGCGCCCTGAGCCCGGCCCCATGTCGACGACATGATCCGCGCGCCACACG
>JAEUAF010000494.1 GCA_019695485.1 Sorangium sp. | reverse complement strand
GCCGTGGCTGGCGCCCTGCTCGCCGGCTGCATGATGCCGGCGTTCTTCGTGACGATCGCCCTGATGGCGGCGATCACGCTCGCGTTGCGCGCTTTGCGGCAGCCGAGCGACGCGCCAGCGGAGGAGTTCGACGCGCCGGCTGCCAGCGAGCGTCCGCACGCGAGGCCAATCCGCTTCGGTTTCGCTGAGCGCCCCGAACGGATGCGATTGCTCACCGGCTCCGCGTCGTCTCTATATCTAGCGGCCTGGACCCCAGATTGGTTCGGCGGCGCGCTGCCACGGCACTCGCTGTGGCTCGATGTCCTACTGACGGCCGTGCTGCTGGCGATGGTTTGGGGCTTGCGCGCGTACGTGGCACTCGTGCCGCTCGCTCTCGACTACGTCCACTTGGGTTATCAAAGCGGCGCGCTGTCGCTGCCGCGCACGCGCACCGAGTGGGGGCTCAGCGAAGTAGGTCTCGGCTTCGCCCTGTTGATCGCGGCGCTGCTCACCAGCTTGCGGCTGAGAGCCAGCCAGGCCCAGGACTATTTGACCGCTCGGGCGCCCGAGGACGACTCTGGGCCTGCGCCTTGAGCCCCTTGCGCTGCGTCGCTCACGCGCCGCGGAGCGCTGCGTCTTTTCGCAAGCGCGGGACCACATAGTCCACGAAGGCGCGCACCCGGGCCGGCGCGCTTCGCCCCTCTCGATAGACGACGTGAATAGGCATCGGCTCCGCTTCGAAGTCTTCCAAGATCAGGCGCAGTCGGCCCGCGCGCACATGAGCGGCCACCATGTACGACAACGCGCGCGTGATCCCTGCGCCCGCCAGCGCCGCTTCGATGCCGACCTCGGAGCTGTTGGCAAGCAACGCCGCGCGCGGCCGAAAGGACAAGCTCTTGGCTTTGGCTTCGAAGGCCCAGGCCGGCGCCGAACGCTCGGTGGAAAAGACGAAGCAGCGGTGCTCCGCGAGCTCGCGCGGTTGCTTGGGTACGCCGTATTTCTTCAGGTAGCCCGGTGACGCGCAAGTGACGCGACGCACCACGCCGACCTTGGTCGACGTGAGCGAGGAGTCCTCGAGCTTGGCGATGCGCACCGCCACGTCCAGCCCTTCAGTCATCAAGTCGACGACCTGATCGAGGAGCAACGCGCGCGCGCTGAGCTGCGCATGCTTCGCCAGAAAGTCGACCAAGAGCGGCGCCACGAACATGCGGCCGAACATCACCGGCGCGGTCACGCTGAGCAAGCCGCGCGGTTCACTGTGGGCTCCGCTGACGGCCGCCTCCGCGTCATCGATCTCGGCGAGGAGACGCTTACAATCGGCTAAGTAGCGCGCGCCCGCTTCGGTCACGCGCACTTGACGCGTGGTGCGTTCGAGGAGCCGAGCGCCGAGGTGTTGTTCGAGCGCAGCCACGTTGCGCGTTACGACCGGCGCCGAAATGGCCAGACGGCGCGCAGCGGCGGCAAAGCCGTCCGCCTCAACCACCGCCACGAAGGTCTTCATCAGCGACAGACGGTCCATTGATTGTTTCTAAAATCGGAACAGTCACTTGTCAATTTGCGGCATTGTTGCTTCCGCTGAGCTGCCTCAGGATGCCGTGCATGAAGCCTGTCACACCGATGCGCCTGTTCCAGCATCCGATCTCGGGGCACTGCCACCGCGTCGAGCTCTACCTGTCACTGCTCGGTTTGCCCTACGAGCGGGTGTTGGTGGATCTGTCGTCGGGGGAGCAAAAGCAGCCGGCGTTCCTGGCGAAGAATGCGTTCGGCCAGGTGCCGGTGCTCGAAGACGGGTCCGTCACGTTGGCCGATAGCAACGCCATCTTGCTCTATCTCGGCGAACGCTACGACGCAGAGGCTCGCTTTTGGCCGCGCAGCGCGCAAGGAAAGGCTGCGGTGCAGCGTTGGTTTTCCGTGGCCGCAGGTCCGCTCGCGGCAGGCCCAGCGGCGGCGCGCCGCGCACGCTTGTTCGGGGCGAAGTTGGATTACGGGCAGGCGCTCAGCGTCACCAAGCAGCTGTTCTCCGTGCTCGAGGCAGAGCTTACGACGCGCAGCTACTTGCTTGAGTCGACGCCGACGCTCGCGGATGTTGCGCTCTACGCCTACGTGGCCCGCGCGCCTGAGGGTGACATTTCGCTCGAACCTTACCCCGCCATCGCGGCTTGGCTCGCACGCATCGAAGCGCTACCTCGGTTCGTTCCCATGCAGCGCACGCCAAAGCCTGAGTCATGAGCGCATCGCGCTCGCCTGCGCGACACCCGGCCCTCGCGGAAGACCCATTCGACTTCGTTCAGGGCGGCGTCGACTGCAACTGGAACAGCCAGAGCGTGATGCTTTCCCCTTGCTTGGCTTGCCCGACGACCCAGCGCTGATCCGGGGAGACCAGCGGGGGTGCCGCCCACGCTTCGCTTTGGGTCATCGCGCCAAGTACGTCCCAGCGGTGTTCGCCGTCGTCCGCGGCGAGCGCGAGCCTGCCGTCGCGCAGGAATCGAGATCTGCCGTTTCCCGCAAGGAGACCGCCGGCGGAGCGCGCGAAGGCCGCATTCGCAGCCGCGACCGTCAGCGCTTCAGCCTGCTTGCCGCCGCGGTCGAGTTGAAAGCCCGCCCGAAGCAGGCCGTTGCCGTCGACCACGGCGAGGACGTCGTCGAGCTCCGTGCCCGGACCCTGTTCGCACGGGTTTACGCTGCTCTCTGGGACTTCCTTGGGCACGACCAGCGACAAGCTCGTGCGCCCCACGCACGCCTCCATTCCCCAGGAGTTGAGCTCCACGAGCTTCAAATCCCGTGCGCTGCTTGCGGGTTGCTCACTGGGCAACGCGCGACCCCAATGTTGAGCCTCGGGCGCATAGCAGCGCATGGTCCCGGAGGCGTCTTCTTGAACCACGCACAGCTCACCGCGTCGCCAAAACAGCGTCGGCGCGAGGCCGGGATCGATGGGCAGAGCCTGTGGCTTCTTCACCGTACCCAGACGCTTTGGAGCGGCCACGTGCACTGGTTGGCTATTCTTGCGTTGCTCCGCGAGTTCATTCCGCAGCAGCGCCGCCCGCTGGCGCAAGGCGCGGGGTGGGTGAAAGGTCGCGGCGGGGTCAGAGCTCCAGGCGCCGCTCACATCATCGATGATCTTCTGTGCTCGTTCCCAGGCTCCGGCCTCGATCGCGTCACGCGCCGTGGCGAGCGTGAGCCCATCGACGAAGGTCTGGTCGATACCGCCGATGCCGCCCTGGGTGCCTGTATTCGGGTCCGAGGCCGGGGCGCCTGCCAGCGCTGCTCGTGCCAGCGCTCGCACGCGCGCCCGTTGCTCTGCATCGACCCCCGTTAGCGGCGTCGCGAGCAGCACGCGCTGCAGCAGAGGGGTGTGCACGAGCTCTAGACGATGCGCCTTGGGGTCGAAGCGGAAGCGAAGCTCCGGAGCGCCCCCATCTTCGAGCGCAATCACGACGCCCCCGCGCTCGCAGCGAATATTGATGAGCGGCTCGAAGCCTTCTTCCTCGGAGAGCGACGGCCCGCTAAAGTCGGTGTTGGTCAGGCCGAGCAGCGGTGCGCCGCCCTTGTCCTCGACGCTGAAGCTGGTGGTCGTCGTGCAGTATCGGCCGCAGGCAGGCGGCTCCGCGATGGTGCGCAGCGTGCCGACGCGCCCCGGCCCGAGCGCGCAGGCCTCCTCGCTCACCTGGCTTTCGGGTTCCTCGTTCGCTTCGTCGTCGGCGCGTGCGCTTCGTGGGAGTAGCAGCGCGAGCCCAATCAACGCCAGAGCTCGGAAGGCGCCGCCGCGGACTCTTGGAACGTGCATCGCTCCGGGCTAGCAAACGCCGATAGAACGGGCAAGTTTGCTGCGATCAGCGGGTCGTTTGCAAGCCAGGCATCCGGGCGGTCGAGCACACGTCGAGCAAAGTCGGCAGGAACGTCGAGAGCGGCAGTGGCGCGGTCTCCAGCCGCGGGCGCAGTGTCGGCGCATAGCCGCGCCCGAGCCACGCCTCAATCAAGTCGCGCCGGCGGCTGATCACGTGGAGCGGAACGCCGCGAGACGCAGCGTAACCCGTCGCATCCGGAATCGGTTGATGATCGCCTACCACGAAGACGAGCGCAGCTTGCTGCAATCGCTGGTCGAGGTAGCGCTCCAACACTTCGAAGTCGTAGACGATCGCGTGCTCGTACGCGGGGCGCAGGCGTGGCCCCGCCAGCAAATCCGTGAAGAAGCGCTTCTTCTCCAAGGTCGCGAAGATCGCTCCGTCGCCAAGGCGCTGCCAATCCGCGACGACGCTCGGCAGCTCTGCCCAGGCTGCATGGCTCGAGACCAGCGCGTATTCGACGAACAGCGGCGCTCGCGCGGCCAGAACCTCTCTTCGATGAATGAGATCGATGACGAACTGATCAGGCATCGGCGCCCAGGCGAACGCCGGCCCGCGGTAACCGAAATCGTTGCCCAGGTAACGAGCGTCGAAGTGCAAGAAATCAGGCTCGATGCGCGCCGCGCTGGTGCCGGGTTGGACGAGTAGCGTGCGATAGCCTGCGCGGCGGAAGAAATCGGCGATGGCCGGGGGCTCGAGCGCCTTCAACAGCCCGAACTCGAACTCGTCACGCGTCTGCACGCCGGTGGCCAGCGTGGCCTGAGCGAGCCAGGAACTTCCGCCATAGACTGGGGACTCGAGCACGCTCGACGCGATGAAGTAGCCGCCTTCCGCAAGCTTCGACTCGAAGCGTTGCAGCGCCTCGCGTAAGAACGGCGTTTCCAGCTTGGGGTCGAAGACGGTGGTCCCATAGGCCTCGACGATGAAGAGCAAGACTGGGATGTGATCCAGCCGATCGAGTGAGTCCCGCACCTGCGAGAGGCGCTGCGCGGCAGCGCGCAGCTCGGACAAGCGCGCCTGCCGATAGCCCGAGATATGCAGCGCAAAGTCTAGTTCTCGCTGAAGTCGCGGTAACAAGCTCGGCACGAACATCCCGCGAAAGTGCTCGTCACCGTACGCCTTGGGACCGAACGGCGCCGCCACGATCAGCGCACCCACTATCGCGCCGAAAAGGGCTCGCTGGCGCGCCACTTGGAAGTAAGTTTCCGCTTCCGAGAGCGCGCGCCGTCCGAGGCGCAGCAAGCCGACCAATGCTAGCGACGACAGTAGACCGAGCAGCACGATACGCGCCCCGCCAAGCAGCGTCCAAAGCAAGCGCACGGCGTCGGGCACTAAACGCAGGTCGATGCTGAGGTTGAGGCTACGCCGAAGGTAGCGGTGCCCAACGCCATCCCCCAGGCGAACGAGCCGCGCCAGCACCAAGAACGCGAGCCCCGCTCCGCCCAACGCACGCGGCACGCGCCTACCCCACGCGGCATAGGCCGCGTACACGCCCAGCAAGACGCACACGTCGAGCGACGGGAACAAGTAAGAGAACTTGGTCTCGTTGCCCGGATAGAGCACATTCACGAGCGCGTTCAGCAGACTCCAAGCCAACAAGAAGCGCGCCGACCGAGCCAACATCTGCCGTCGAGCGTAGCGCAGGTCGGCGTGACGGCGCCGGCGCCTGCAAATGTTCGATCAGAGCGGTGCGGACGCCGCGGCTCCGTGGCTCGGAGGAACGATGCTGGACAAGCGATACACGTGCCGGATTGCGGCGAGCGGTGTCCGCTCGAGTACGGCGTGTCCCCGCAGCGGCGTTCTGAGCTAAGCTCGGGGCATGTGTGCTGCGCGCCAGGATCACTCGACCCGCCATCGCTCTATTTTGTCGCTCGTGTGCTTCTTAGCTGGCTGCGCGAGCAGCGGTTCGAACAGCGGTGAGCAAGGTGGCACGGCAGTCACGACGGGAGGCGCGGCGAGCGCTCACGGCGGAAGCGGCGGAAGCGTTGGGGTCGCCAACGGCGGTAGCGCCAATGGCGGAGTGGTTTCCTGAACTGCCGCGACAGCTGGAGCTCTGGCGCTCAGTGGTGGCGCGTCGAATCAGAGCAGCGGAGGCAGCGTGAACCGTGGCGGTGCCGCTGGGATGACAGCGAGTGGGGGATCGGCGCAGGGCGGCGCTGCTGGCAGCGGCAGCGGGGGAAAGAACAGTGGCGGCGCCAACAGTGGCGGAGCGAACAGCGGCGGGAGGAGCAGCGGCGGCGGCGCGAACACGGGTGGCG
>JAEUAF010000281.1 GCA_019695485.1 Sorangium sp. | reverse complement strand
GCGCAACGCCTCGACTTCCCCTTCCTTGACGGCGAAAGAACCCATTCGTATCCACATCGCTATTGTTCCTCTTACGGCTCTCTGCTCGGAAAATCAGGGCGTGCTGCGCGCAAACGTCCACTCGACGCGGTGATCGCCGCCGCTCGTCAGAGTGAGCGTGTTCCCACTGCAGGTGTAGCTGCTGCTCGAAAACACCGGGTTCGCGTCAATTCCCGCAGGCGTTCCCGGTGCTTCCGTGGCGCCGGCCGCAGGGGCTTGTCCTTTGGCGAGGCCTTTGCCGATCCCAGCCAAGGCGGTGGCCGCGCCCGCGAGATCCTTCACCGACGTGTCTTTGAACAGCGGGATACTTCCAGCCCCAGGGAGCTTCGCGGTCGCGCTGACGCGCAGCCCCGAGTAGTCGTTGCCCTCGCCTTGTACGACGCCAACGCTCGGAGTCTTCAGGTTGGCCGTCACTTTGCCCGAGTACTTGAAGTCGAAGCTGAACGTCGGATTCTTGGCGTGAATCTCGGACATGGGACCGAAGTCGAGCGTGCTCGCACCGCTGGGGGTCACTTGCATGACGACGCCCGCGCCACCCTCCGCATTGACCTGCTGAATGGCGAGGCTTGCGCGCGTCGATTTCCACGTCCCAACCAAGCAGGGGTCCAAGCCGCTCAGCGCTTTTCCTGCCGCCGGTGCGCTTGGCGCGACAGCACTAGCAGCCCCGAGTGGCGTCGCCGAACTGGCTTCAATGACGCTGGCACTAGCGCCCTTGTCGCCCTTCTCACTCTTGTTGCAGCCCACACTGGCGGTCAGCGCCGCGCAGGCCGCAACCTTCAGCATTCCCCGGACTCTCCCGCCACACGGGCCCCACGGATTTTGTAGCATGTCCGTTCATAACCCTTCCGGCGCACGGCTCCAAGGCTAGAAACGCTGGCGCGCGGACGACGAAACTCGCGGCCGGCGTCCGAATCGGAACAAGAGTGGTCCCGTTACTTTAGCTGAACGTGAAAGCTCAGGCCGTGCTGCTCGAAGCCAAGGGCGCCATAAAATGCGTGCGCGTCGCTGCGCGCGAGGTTGCTCGACAGGCAAAGCTTGTAGCAGCCCCGTTGCCGCGCGAGATTCATTGCGAAGGCCATCATTTGGCGACCGACGCCTTGTCGCTGCGCCAGCCGATCCACGCACACGTCCTCGACCACGGCGGATGGCGCGCCCATGTGGGCCAGGTTATCCATGATCAAGAGCGCAAAGGAGCCCAGGATCGTCTTGGCTGGCCCTTCGGCGACGTAGATAGAATAGTCGGGATACTCGGCCATGCGCCGGAGGATTTCGCGAGCGCGAGCGAGGGGCAGAATCGGCTCGTTCGCAGACGCGAGTTCGGCATAGAGCCGCAGGATAGCGCCCAAGTCAGCTTCCTCGGCTCTCCTGAGCGTGATGACCATGAGGTGTCCTCAGCTGGTTCGCGGTTCGCGTTCGCGAAGCTGCCGTGCACGCGCCACGAGCGCGCCCATTTCGTTCAAACTCGGGTCTTCCACCACCGCGTCCAACAGCGCGCGCAAGAGCTCGCCAACCGCGGGGCCCGGCGCCAGTCCGAGGGCTTGCATCAGTCCGCGCCCGTCGATGGAGAGGTCGCGCACGTTGAATGCCGCGCCCTGGCTCACCACGCGCGCCGCATGGGCCTTGAGCTGGTTTATCGGAGCCAGATCCGAAAACTCGGCTTTGCCCTTAGCGAGCACGTCGGCCTCGGCGAGCGCGTAGAGGTCGTCCGCGAGCTCTGGGCCGACGCGGCGCAGCCAGCGGCGCACGGCGGCGTCGCTCCAGCTCTCGTCGTAGCAGACCAGATGATGGCGTACGAGCGCAGCAATTCGCTCGCGCTCTTCGTTCGAAAAGCGCAGGCGCGTGAGTAGCGGCGCGACCATTTCCGCGCCCACCCGCTCGTGCTCGTAGAAAGTAAAGTCCGAGGTCTTCTCGCTGAAGGCGCGCGTGCGCGGCTTGCCGATGTCGTGCAGGAGCCCAGACAAGCGCAGCACGGGTTGCTTCGGACAGTGGTCGAGGCAAGACAGCGCGTGATTCCAGACGTCGAAGGCGTGATACTTGTTCTGCTCGCAGCCCACGGATTCGAGCAGTTCCGGCGCCGTGATCGCCAAGAGGCCATGCTGTCGCATCACCTCGAAGGCGAGGCTCGGCCGTGTCGCCTTCATGGTCTTGATCCATTCGTCGCGCACGCGCTCGGCGCTGACCTTGCGGTAGCTGTCGAGGGATGGTTCGATGGCGCGCGCGGTCGCCTCTTCGAGCTCGACCTCGAGGGTTGCCACGAAGCGCGCCGCGCGCAGCACGCGCAGGCCGTCCTCGGCGAAACGTTCGCTCGCATTGCCGACCGCGCGTAGGCGCCGCGCGCGTAAATCCACGATGCCGTCGAACGGATCCAACAGCGTATCGCTCAACACGTCGTACGCGATCGCATTGATCGTGAAATCGCGCCGCGCGAGATCGAGCCTGAGATCGTCGACGAAGTAGACGCTGTCTGGACGCCGCCCGTCGCTGTAGCTGGTTTCGCCGCGCAGCGTCGTCACTTCGTATTGCTCTTTGCCGAGCAGTACGGTCACGGTGCCATGCTGGAGACCGGTGGGGACGACGCGTCGGAATAGGCTCATCACCTGCTCAGGGCGCGCGCTCGTCGCAATGTCCCAATCGTTGCGCGCGCCGCCCTCCGCGGCGTTCTCGGGCATCAGCTCCAAACGCAGTTCGTCGCGCACGCAGCCGCCCACCACCCAACTGTGGTGCCCATGTTCGAGCAGACGCGCGCAGAGTTCACGCACGGTCGCGGGTACGGCGGCGCTGAGCCTCGCAGTAGAAATGCTCACGCCCGAAGGACTAGTCAAAGTTCGAAGCTCGCGCCAGCCAGCTGACTCGCTCACCCACGGCGCTGCACGGTTTCTCCGGCGGGACGCAGCCTGCCTCCCGTGTTAGCCTAAGTACGTTGGCTGACCCGAAATCGCGCCCCGCCGGAGTTCCCCGCACGTTGCCCGCGCACGAGAACCCGAGCCTGACCGACGAGGTCATGCGGCGCATCAAGGCGCCCCACCGTCCGGTGTTGGTGGTGGCGACCGGCGAGGCGGCGGGCAGCCGAGTCTTGCTCGAGCGCTCGATCCTGATTGGTCGCGATCCGGTGGCAGAGCTCGTGCTTTCGGACGCGATGGTCTCCTGGCACCACGCTCGGGTAGAGGATCGCGGCGATAGCTGGACTCTGGTCGACCTCGACAGCACGAACGGCATCACGGTGAACGGCGAACGCTGTCGCGAGTGGCGCCTCAAGCCCAACGACCAGATCGTGATTGGCGGCAGCGCGATCCGCTTCGAGCTGCAGGACGGCCTGGCGCAAGCGCTCAACGAGAACGTCGAGAACCTGCTGAACGTCGATGACCTGTCGGGCCTCCTGGTGCGCCGCAAATTCGACGCCGAACTCGAGCGCTTGCTGAGCTTCGCAGAGCGCCAGGGCGAGCCATTGTCGCTGTTGGTGATGGACCTCGACGGCGTGAAGAAGATCAACGACACCCACGGCCACCTCTTCGGCGCCTACGTGATCGGCGAAGCGGGGCGGCTGATCGGGCGCATCTTGCAGGGCGTCGGCGTGGGCTGTCGCTTCGGCGGCGATGAGTACCTGGGCGCACTCCCGGGCTTTCAGACCAGCGCCGCCCGGCAGATCGCCGAGCGCATCCTATTGGGGATCGCCAACCACCCCTTCCAGAAAGACGGCATCCCATTGAAGCCAGGCATTTCGATCGGCGTGGCCTCGTTCCCGGATGACGCCGCGGACGCGGAGTCCCTGTTTCAAGCCGCCGACAAGGCCATGTACCGCGCCAAACAGAGCGGCAGGAATCGAATCGAAGTCTGAGCGCGCCTCGACAACGCTAGTGCCTGTCACTGAATTGGGATCGCCGGTGCGTGCCCGAGCTCAGCGGTCCCAGGGATTCACGATTTCCGTGCCGCCGATCGACTTTTTCTTGGCGGTGGGCGTCGCCGCGGATTTTTCGGGTTTGGTCTTGGCCACTGGGGCATGCGCCACGGGCCGAGCACCTCCGACGCGCTCCAGGGCGACGACCTTGCGCGACTCCGCACCGTCCAACACCACGCGCGCAGATTTGTAGCCGGCGTGCCGAATCTCGAGCTCGACCGGATGGTCCGTGGGGACATCGACCATCACCGGGCTCGCGCCGAGATCCTTGCTACCCGAGAACACATGTGAGTCGAGCGGTTCGACTGCGAGCGCGACGCTCTTGGTGGCCGCGAGCGGCGCACGCTCGGGCGCGGCTGGCGGTGAGGGCAACGCTGCCGCGGGCGGCGTTGCTGCCGAAAGCGCGGTCTTCTCGGGAAGTGCGGAATTCGGCGTCGAGGCGTCGCTCTTGTTGCTCTTCGCAAAGATCGCCAAGACCAACAGCACCGCCGCGCCCACGCCCGCGAGGCCAGCCGCGAGCGGCCAGCGACTCCGCGTCGGCACGCTGGGAGGTGACGCCGGCATCGGCGCTGGCATCTGCGCCTTGGTGTTGAAATAGTCGGCCGGTACGTTGAAGCCGTTCGAGCGCGCCATCATCTCGTTGACGGCGCTCGGCACGAGGCCCTTGGCCAGCGCGTCGATGTCGACGAGCAGCTCGCCCATGGTCTGGTAACGCTCCTCGGGGCGCTTCGAGAGGCACTTGAGGACGATTGCCTCTAGCCCAGGCGGCACGTCCTGCGGCTGCGGGACGAGCGCGCGCATCGGCACGGGGGCCTTGTACATGTGCTGGGTCAGGATCCCCATGAAGTTGTCGGCGTCGAAGGGCACACGGCCGCTCGCCATTTCATAGAGAATGACCCCGAGCGAATACACGTCGCCGCGATGATCGACCACCGTGCCCGCCGCTTGCTCCGGCGACATGTAGTGCGGCGTCCCGAACACCGCGCCCGCGCGCGTCAGTTTGCCTTCGCCTGTGGTCGAGACCTTGGCGATGCCAAAATCCAGAATCTTCACGAAGTCTTTGGCGCCGCCGCGGTCGATGAGGAAGATGTTGTCCGGCTTTAGATCGCGGTGAACGATGCCGGCTTCATGCGCCGCCGCCAGGCCTTCCGCGAGCTGCGCCGCAATGTGCAGGATGCGCGGCAGTGGCACCGCTCCGTCTTCGACCGCTTTGGAGAGCGGTGACCCTCCCAAGTACTCCATCACGAAGTAGGTCGCGCCGTCCGCGAACTGGCCGAAGTCGCTGATGTCGATGATGTGCGGATTGCCGATCGCGCTGGCGGCCTTGGCCTCGTTCAGAAAGCGCTCAGTGACCTCGCTGTCGCGCGCCAAGTCCGCGCGCAACACCTTCATCGCGACCTTCTTGCCGATGATGGTGTGCGTGCAACGGTACACCACGCCCATGCCGCCTTCGCCGAGCACGGCCTCGACCTTATAGCGTCCGTCGATGGTTGCGCCGAGATAGGGATCGCGACGCGGAGTCAGGCTCTGCTGACCCGTCGAGATCTCCGTGTCCGCGAACGACGCCCGCGCGGGCGATATCGTAACGATCTTCAGACGGGTGCCGCCTGGCAAATCCACTTCGTGCGCGTCGAGCACTGACGCGGCCTCGGTGACCGCACTGTTCGGAATGGGGGTGCAGCTCCGTCGAAGGCTTGCGTGAGTCGCGGTCCCGTAGACGACGGCTTTGCTCCCGCGGACGGCGGCTTGGGGGGCGCTTTCGGAAGCTTGTTCTGGGGCTCGCTCATCGCGTCCTGAGGTGTCGGGGGCTAGCGCAATTGTGCAGCGAAACGGTCAAGCACCGTAAGCTGCACGGCCGTTCACTCGCTAGAGAGAAAGGCCAAATCCCCTCCTGCAAGACTGAGGCCGGCCCTCTGGCCCCACTTTGCGCGGCCTTTCGTGGCCGAACGTCAACGAAACCTCGCAATCATTGCGAGCCTCCTGGCACGCCTGGTCCATCCAAGCGCATGGGCCCTCGGGCCGAAGTCGCCCATGACGCTCGAGGGCCGCCGTCAGCGCCCCGTCCTCGGCGCGCGAGGGGAGCCGTTCCCGGTCTCGTTTGTCGGTGGACGGGGAGACTCCGATGCTACACCCGGGCGCGATGGGTTTCCCGCTCGAGCTCGCGCTGCGCTACATGCGCTCGAAGAAACGCTCCTTCATTTCCGTGGGCACGCTGTTCGCGATCTTGGGAGTTGCGCTGGGGGTCGCGGCGCTGGCGACGGTGATCAGCGTGACGGGCGGGTTCAGGCAGCAGTTTCGCGACAAGGTGCTCGGCGTCAACGCGCACGTCCTGATCCTGAAGTACTCGAGCGACTTTCATGAGTACCGAAAGCTCATGGATCGCATGAAGAAGGTGCCCGGCGTGATCGGCGTCGCGCCGTTCGTCATCAACCCGATGATGGTCACGCACGGCGAGCGTACGGCTACGGGCGTCTTGTTGAAAGGCGTGGATCCGGCGCGCGTCGCGCAAGTGCTCGACCTGCCGCGGCACATCGTGCGCGGCAGTCTGTCCGGCCTGCGTATGGACGACGCCAAGCCACCCGAGCGGCGTCGCCATTCGTTCAGCGACGATCTGCCGAGTGGCAGTGGCCTCGCCGTGCCCGTCGATCCCGATGCGGATCCCGCGCCGCCAAAAAAGAAGTCGGTGCTCTCCGATCTGCAGAAGATCGTCGAAAAAGATCGAGAGCCCGACGCCACCAGTAAAGCCTCCGACGGTCCCTACGACGCGAGCGTCTCGGCCAAGGACGAGGACGCGCACGCTAAGGGCGCGGCGGACTTGCCCGCAGGCAGCATCGTGCCTGAGGGTGGCTACAAGAGTGTGCTGCCCGACGACGACGTGCTTCCCGTTGGGCTCGACCCCGATCCCTGCGAGAACCCCAACGGCGTCGCCAAGCTGCCCGGCATCGTGCTCGGCATCACGCTCGCCAAGAACCTCGACGTCGACTTGGGTGGCTGCGTGCAGGTAACCTCGCCCACCATCGGTTACTCGTTTTCCAGGGGTGCGATTCGCGCGCCGGTCGCCAAGCAATTTCGGGTGATTGCCGTGTTCGACGCTGGCTTCGATCAGTACGACTCGAAGCTCGTCTACACCGATCTCTACGAATCGCAGGCCTTCTACGACACGGGCGACAGCGTCACCGGCATCGAGATGAAGGTGAGCAACATCGACGACGCCAAGAAAATCGCGCGAGACATCGACGAGCGGCTCGGCAATGGCGTCTACCACACCATGGATTGGGAGGAGCTGAACCACGGGCTCTTCACCGCCCTCCGCATTCAGCAAATTCTGATGAGTTTGGTGTTGGCGCTGATCATCATCGTGGCCGCCTTCACCGTGATCGCGACGCTGATCATGGTGGTGCTCGATAAGAAGCGCGAGATCGCCGTGCTGAAAGCGATGGGCGCCACCAATGGCGCGCTGCTGCGATCGTTCGTCTATCAGGGCACCTTGATCGGCGTCGTGGGGACTGCCGTAGGCCTAGTGCTGGGCTTTGCCATTTGCCGCGGCCTCTTGGTGCACGCCTTACCGCTCGACCCCAAGGTGTACTTCATCTCGCATCTGCCGGTTCAGGTCCGCGCCGCCGATTTCGCGATGGTCGGTGTATTTGCCATTCTGGTCTGCGTCGTCGCCACGGTTTGGCCTGCGCTGCATGCCTCGCGGTTGCGGCCGGCCGAGGCCTTCCGCGAGAATTGAAGTCGCCGACGGCGGGTTCGGGCTACACTCTGGGCCCGTGTCTGGCTGGTTGGCTCTCGCTCGCCTCTCCGATCGTCGTTTGGCGGAGCTGCCTGGCATGCGCTTCGCGCGCCTCTACTCGATCGGCATCCTGCTGAGTCTCGCGCTTTCGTCCTTCGTTCCGGGGCTCGGCGCAGCGGTGTTGCTGCGAGCGGCGCTCACGTCCGCCTCCTGGGCCGTTGCGGGGTTTTCAGTTCTGGCAATGGCGGGCGACTTGGACTCGCGGGACGCAGAGGAGGGTGTCCTGCGCCTGGGGAAGCTGCACGGCGTGAGTGCGCGGGCGGTTGCGCTGGCCCGTGCGTTTGCGGCGCTGCTGCGCGTGGCGGTGGCGGTGGCGGCGCCGGCACTAGTCGTGCTGTGTGTGGCTTGGCTGAAGGCCGGACCCATCGACGCCCTGGGCCGGGCGGTCGTGGCGGCGCTGTCGATTGCGGGCTACGCGCTTTCGCTCGGGGTGTTGGTGTCGGCGTTCGGTCGCGCGGCAGCCACGCTCGCTCCGCGCGCAGGGCGCCTGCTGTTTTTCACGCTATTCGCGTTCAGCGAGCTCGCCCATTTTCGAAACGCACGCATCCCGAGCTACTCGGCGGTTTCGTCGCGCATCATCGACTCGATCGCTCGTCGCGCGCAGGGCGGCGCATGACGCGACTCGAGCTGACCGAGGTCAGCGACGAGCACTTGGGGCCTCTAACCCTGGCGCTCGAGCCCGGGTTGTCGGTGGTGGTCGTCGATTCGCCGCAGGCGCTGGCACGCTTGAGCGAGCTCTTGGCGGGGATGCGCCAGCCACTGCGCGGCGAGCTCCGCCTCGATCGCCACAGCGTGCACGGCTCTGCGCAAGCGCGCGCGCGGTTACTCTCTCTGTTGCCGGAGGAGCGGCTGTTACCCGCCCCGAGCGTCGCCAAAGCGCTGGAAGCAGCCGCCGCGTTGCGTGGCCTGTCGATCGTAGGAAGTCGCGCGCTCGAGCGGCTGGGGCTTCAACGCTTTTCCGAGCTTGCGCCCGAACGCCTCGAAGCATCGGAGCTGCGTGCGGTCGCCTTCGCATTGGTGATCGCCTGCGCTGATCACGCCGCCGCGGTGATCTTGCACGACCCGTTGGCGCTAGCGCCGCTGGTGGCCGCGCGCGCCGTCAAGGATCATGTCCAGGCGCTTGCCGAGCGCAGCGTGCTCGTGCTCTTGAGCAACGAATTCGAGGACGCAGTGAGCTTCGCTGGGCGTGTGTTCTTGGTCGAAGGCGGGAGGCTTTCGCCCTACGTCGCACGCGCTGCGCAGGCCGGCGCGGTGCTGCGCGTGCGCTCGCCGCGCGCCGCGGAACTTGCGCGCTTATTGAGCGGTGTTGAGGGCGTCGAGGCAGTCGATTGCGATCCGGAGAGCTCGGAGCTGACGCTGCGCGGCCCGAGCTTGCAGGTTCTCTCGAGCACGCTTTTCGCTCTGGCAGAGCGTCACGCTCTGCCGCTGCTCTCGCTGTCCGGGCTAGTCGTGCCGCTGCCCGCGCCCGCTTGGCCGCGCGTCGCAGCTGCGGCGCTCAGGGTCGCTCCTTCTAGTGCTCCGCGGCCTTTGCCATGACGTCTCTCATGTTCGGTGCCCGCCTGACGTGGAGTGAGTTTCGCTCGCTGCGCGGTGCTCTGCTGCTCGCGCTCGGCGCGGCGCTATGTGTTTTATGTGGGCTCGTCGAGCGCGCTGTCTCGGTGCCGAACGCAGCTGACCGCGCCCTCGCTCGCGACAGCTTAGGTCTGCTCTTGCCGCTATTTGCCTACATGCTGTTCCAGCGCGTCACGCGGGCCCAGCGCCTGGACACCTTGGTGAGCGTGGTCGCTCGTCACGGGGGGCGTCGGCGTCAGGCTTTGCTCGGCGCCGCGCTGGTGTTCGTCGCGGTGCTCGCTCTCGCGGGTGCCGCGTTCGGGTTCGGCACCGTGCTTTCCGCTCGTTCCTTCCGAGATCCTGCGCTGTTCAGGGACCTGTTCCAGAGCACATGGATCGGCGGGGTTTCGGGCGCCGGATACGCGGCCTGGTTTGCCGCCGCGTCCGGGCTCGGGCGCCGGGGTGGTGGTCGGAAGGCCCTGCTCGCCGTCGATTGGCTGATGGGAAGCTCGCTCGGTGTGGAAGCGGTGCCATGGCCCCGCGCGCACGTGCAAAATCTGCTCGGGCAGGCTCCGCTGCTTGGGCTCAGCGAGCCCGTCAGTTTGCTGTTTTTGCTAAGCTTCGGTGCTGGGGCTATCTCGCTCGCCTGCTACCGCAGCGCCGATTGAGCGCTTGGAACGAGTCTTGCTGAGCGCCGACTGCCGGCGGGCGGAGCAGGGGAATCTGTCAGGAATTCGGCGCCCGCAGCGAGCAGGGTTCGCGCCGCGCGTTACGCGGGTCTCCCCGAATTTTTAATTGTCCGGAACTGGCATGCCTGGGATCTGGGGAGTAGGCTCGCCTCGCTTGCAGGGTATTGTTTACACGTTCGAGAGTCTGGATGAGCTCAAAGCTCTGCTGGAGTCGAGCGGCGAAGAGCAGGATTTGGCGCTGCCATGTCGTCGTGGCGTGGTCGACGGTGAGTGGCTGCTGGCGACTTTCTCCGCCGGTACCGACACCACCAGCGTGCCTGGGAAGATCCGCGATCGCGGCTATGGGCTGCGCCTCACGTTCGAAGAGCGCGACTGGGAGCGGCTCTGCGAGTTCGCGCTCGGCAGCGCTCGCCCCAGCATTCCGCCCGAGTGCGACGCCGCGCCGCTCGGCGCGATCAGCGCGCCACCTGGTGCCAGCGCGCTTTTGCTGGACGCCGACTCCAGCGTTTCGTCGATCGTCGGCGCCATGTTGGACGCGTGCGGCGTCGCGACCGACACCGTGCACAGCGTGGACGACGCGCTCTCGCTGCTGCGCAGACGACACTTCGATTTGGTGGTCGTCGAGCCCGCGCTCGAGGGCATGAACGGCCTCGAGCTGTGTCGCTTGCTGCGCGGAGATGCGCGCTTGTCCTCGATGCCTGTGCTCGTGCTCGCGTCCCACACCACGGATGAGGACTTGCGTGAGATGCGCTGTTCGGGTGCCGACGACTTCGTAGGCAAGCCCTTTCGAGCGCACGAGCTGCGAGCCCGCGCGCTCGGCTTGATTCAGCAGTCCCGCGCCGCGTTGCCGTCCGTGCGTCGCGCCTAGTGCGGCCCATGTGCCTTGACGCGCATCGCTCGTCTAGGGACTAGCGTACGCCCACCACCCCGCGCTGCCTTCGTGTAACGCCGCGGCGTCACGGTGCTCCGAGACGCTGTGCGCGCTCGGCCCATGCGGCCGCTCCGGGCTTGCCGAGCGCAGCGAGCGCTGCGGACAATACATGGCACGCCAACGCATCGTCCGGAAGCAAGCTGAGGGCGCGTCGCGCGTTCGTCTCTGCGTCTGCGAAGCGCCGCTCAGCGAGCTCGGTGGCCGCAAGCCAAGCCAGGGCTGCTGCGCCGAAGTCGTCAGCACGCCCCGTGAGCCTCGCGAACAGGGCGCGCGCAGCCTCGTACTCGGCGCGGTGTAAACGCGCGCGCCCTGCGAGTAGGACGGCTCCGGGCGCATCGGGAAACTTGTCGAATGCGAGTCGCGTGACGCTGTCCGCCTCGTCCGTCCGACCAAGGCGGGTGAGCGTCTCTGCGAGCCCGATATAGCCCTCGGCGCGATCGGGCGCGACCTCCATGAGTTTGCGAAAGGTGAGGGAGGCCGCGTCGAGTTGTCCGGCGTCGAACTGCAAGCGGCCGAGATTGGCGCGCGACGCTGCGAAGCCAGGATCGACTCGCAGCGCCTCGAGGTAGTCCTCGGATGCAAGGTCCGGACGTCGCACGCGCTCGGCGAGCACCCCGAGCGCGTGGTGCGGCTGCGCGACGTCGGGGTTCAGCCGGCGCGCGCGCAGCAAGAGCTGCCGCGCCCGCGCGAAGTTGCCGCGCTGACACTCGACCAGCCCGAGGTTTACCAGCGCCTCCACGAAGCGCGGACTGTACTCCAGCGCGACGCTGAGACGCGCGGCGGCCGTTTCCAGATCCCCCTCGGCGAGCGCCTCGGCGCCCGCGTCGTTGAGCTCTAGTGCGCGCTTTGGTAGCGGCGCGGTGGCGCAGCCGAAGAGCAGCAATGCGAACAGCGCGGAGCGGGGCCGGGACACTGGGTTCTCGTCGGTCACCGGAGCCCCGAGTTGCGCGCGTTCCGTCGAGCCTCGCCCCTACGGCTCGAGCGGCCTCGGCCGAGGCCCCGAGCTGTCCGGTCCGCCGTGCTGCTGCCCAAGGGGTTATGAATTAGGGGAGGGCGGCTGCTCGGGCCGTCGGATCACCCTCTGGTGGGAGCCGCGATGTGATTCTAACTATTCGGAATTATTGTGCATGTACGGTCGATCGCTTTTCTTCCGCGGGGGCGTGAGTTCGGGTTGCGCTGCGGCTCGCGCGAAGGAATGCTTGGCGCCCATGTCGACCGACGCCGACTCAGTGCCGGCTCCCAAGCCCTCGCCCTCGAATGCTCCGGTTGCCCGGAAAAAGAAGAAGGGCGCCAAGCGCGCGAAGATCGTGCGCCCGCTGACGGAAGCGGAGATCAACACGCCTGACATGCAGACGTTGATCATGCTGGGTGTGCTTGCGGCAACGACGATCGTGCTCTGGGTATTCGCCCACGCGGGATGCAACTACCACCCGCCGCGCGAAACCCGTCGCCAGCGCGACGTCACCACCGCCGACCTGACG
Organism: Sorangium sp.; assembly: GCA_019695485.1. Lineage (GTDB taxonomy): Bacteria > Myxococcota_A > Polyangia > Polyangiales > Polyangiaceae > PMG-095. Next base: position 5,974 of record JAEUAF010000281.1, on the reverse strand, counting down.
CGCGAGCCGAAGGACGCGGCGATCGAGTTTCAGCAACGCCTGCTCACGCTCAACTACGTCGGCGCACTCGAGATTGTCGCCGGTCCGCTCGTGCAAACCGTCAAAGAGCAACAGGCCCCGTGTCAGGCGGATCGCGCCGGCTGCGATGCCAAGCGGCTGAAGCTTCAGAATGCAGTCACGGCAGGCGTCGTGCTCTCGCGAACGCCAGTCAGCGCCAAGGTGCGCGTGACGACGTTCCACCTGCCGGGCGGGGACCAATCATTCCTAACGCTCGTCGAGCGCGATGGTGCAACTTGGAAGGTAACCGCGCGCGTTCCGGATGCACCCGGCGCCACGCTCCCCGAGCCTTCGTTGCCGCAGCCAATTCACTTCAATGTGGCGCCCACGGGCAGCACTGGCAGCACACTCCAGCTTGTCCCCGCGCCGGGGCCCGGATCGTCGGCTTCTCCGAGCACTTCAGCGGCGCCCCATGGAGCGCCGATTCATCTGGTGCCCGGCGTCGCCGCCCCAATATCGCCTGCGCCCGCCGCCTCGCACTGAGCGAGTCACCCCTCTCGATCCGAGTCAAACGTTCGCCCGCTGCTTGCGGAGCGTCCCGGCGATCAGCAAGCCGGTGATCAGAATTCCGAACACGCCCGGTCCCGCGAAGAAGTACTTCCACGCGAGAACCGTGTTGATGGCGTGACTCACGATGAGCGCCCACGCGACGACCGATACGTGCGGCCACGACTCGTGCGGGATGCGCTCGAACGACCAGGCCATCACCGCGGAGAGCAGCAGGAAGGCGGAGACGGTTAGTCCGAAGCCGAACCAGAATCCGTACCAGGTCGAATCAGCGCCGTTAAACTCGAAGTGCACGCGCTTCATCGCGGCGAACACCGCGTCGGAATCAGCGCCCAGGCTCTTCTGCGCGAGCATGCCGCCCAGCGTGTGCATCACGCAGAATATTAGGAGTAGTCCGCTCGCCAGGCGGAACGGCGTCATGGCCTTCAACTCGCCGCTCCGAAGTTCGCGGACAGCCAAGCCAGCACGCGTTCCCAGCCCTCGGCGTGGCTTTCGCAAGCGGCGTGCGCCTCGCCGAAGCCCTCGTGGCGAACAGTGATGCGCGTACCGTCTTCGATGGCTTCGAATCGCCAGGTAATGGTGGTGACCGTGCCGCTCGGATCCCAGTCGTAGCGCCAGGTTTGGACCAGCTGGTGAGGGGGATCGACGACGAGGAACTCGCCTTCGACGGCGAATGGCTTGCCGTCGCGACTCACGCCTTCGGTACGCCACGCGCCGCCGACGCGCAGGTCACCCGTCCACTTCGTCGTGCGATAGGTGTCCTCCGAGCCCCACCAGCGCGTCAGTTCTTCAGAGGTGACCGCGCGGAAGACGCGCTCGGGAGTGGCCTGAATGTCGATGGTGGCGAGCAGCATGCCTCGTGTCACGTCGGCCACGGCGCGCGCAGAGCGGTTTCTAATGGCGGTCATTTTTCATTCTCCAGATAGCGTTTCAGATTGTTCAATCCGCCGAGCCAAAAGGCTCGGTAGCCCTCGACCCAACCGGCAACCTGCTGCAGGGGTCGGGGATGAAGTTCGTAAATGCGCTCGCGGCCAGAGCGCCGCTCCGACACCAGCGAGGCTTCGCGCAGTACGCGCAGGTGCTTCGAAATCGCGGGGCGGGTTTGCTCGAAATCGACAGCGAGTGCGTTCACGGGCGTCGGCCCTGCGCGCAGCCGGTCGAGAATGGCGCGCCGCGTGGGATCGGCGATGGCGCGGAACACGTCGGCGTGATGCCGGGCCGATTCACTTTTCGCTTTATGAGTAACCAATTGCTCACCTATTCGCCTCCTAGACCTAGTCCCGCCGCCAGTCAATAGGTAACCATATGGTGACGCATCAGCCTCCCACCAGGCCAGCGGGGAGGGCGCGAGGCTTCGCCCGCTGCGCCGTTCGAACCGGGCAGTGGGGACGCGGCGCGAAGCCCGTCAGCGGGGGTGCTTGCGGATCCTCTGGCCGCGGGCGCTCTGGCCCTGTGCGTTCCGTCGACTCGAGAGCTGCAAACTCGCCACTGCACACACTCGCAAGCGCCGTTGCGAAATCTCGAAACTAGGCTGACCACTCCGGCGCATCTGACGAGTTCTCGTGCACCCGCGTGACTGGTGCCGAGAGACATGAAGACAATAGTAGAGTGTCGATCTGTCCTAAAGTTTCGTCACTAGCGCCCTTGCGCACGCTCGCCAGGAATCGGCGTGATAGGCAATCAAGACGATATGCGCCGGCTGCCTTTGCGAAACCTCGCGACTGACCCGGTCCTGCGGCGCTCTGCCATATCCGGGCTTCGGCGAGAGTCGCCACTCTCGCACGGCCAAGACCTGTTCCAGACGGCTTGTTGGCCTGGCGACTGCCGCAGCTTGATTAAGCTGGTGTGCATGTGACTTGACGTCAACCATCACTTCCCGACTGTCCCGCTGCGCGGGCATGCGCCGTCGAGCTCCGCTTTAGTCACTTCTTCCGCAAAGCGCTTCGATGGCGGTTGCGTGAACCGCCGCCCAAATTCTCGGCACTCACGCGCAACGCGCGAGTCGCTCGGCAAACTTTGGCGTCGCGCGCGTTGTAGCGCAGAACGCCGTCATCCTCTGGGCAACACTCTTCGCAGTGTTCCCACGCGGCAACACCAGGCGAATCGCGACATGCGAGGTGGCGCTCTTCGTCGCTGTGGGCTTTCGCCACGAGCTCGAATATCGAGTGTGCGTTTGTCAGTGTTGTTCGAGAGACTCGTTCATCACGGCTAAACGCGCGACTAGGTACTAAGTAGTCCTCGCGCGAACACCGCGAGCAAAATAGATTGCTCCTGATCTGATGAGATGAGGAGATTTGTTCTTGTCGCCAAACCTGACACTGTGTTATGTCTCCGCACATCGTGGGTGCGTCGGGAGCACGAGATGTTCTCGCCGGCGCAGAAGAACGCTTTGGAGGCTGACTCTCGAGGTCAGTGTTTCCGAGCCAATTCGAGAGCTGACAGGGAGCGAGGAACGTATCGTCATGTCTGGGGTTAAGTTGGTGCTTGGGCCGGAGAGCGCGCTCGCCAAAGATCAGGCGCAGCAGTTGCGATATTCCAGCGCAGAAATGCGCTGGCTACATGCTGGTTCGCTGGTGGTGGCGCTGTTCGTAATCGCGAACGCGATCTTGGCGGGGCGCTACCCGGCCTATCTGCCTTGGGCGTTTGTCGCCAATGCCTGCAGTGCGGTGCGCTACTCTGGCTATATTCATGCGCTCAATCACGCTCACAAGCTCAATGAGCGGGTGCATTGGTCACTTGAATTGATACTGGGCGCCTGGAGTCCGTTTATCCTTGGTTTCACGGAGACGCAGCGGGTTCACCTGGCTCACCATCGGTATGAAACAGGGCCCGGAGACCCTGACAATTTCATTACGGACTCCAAGAGTCCATCGGTGGCGCTGATCCGCTGCGCTTTCATCTTCGAGTATTGGTTTGTCTATGCCGCGCGGCATGGGTGGTTGAGTCGCCGCTTCTGGCCCTTCTATTTGTGTCGCCTCGCGATCTTCGCGGGTGTGTTCTGGTTGTCGGGCACTAGCGCGGCGCTCATCGCATATGTGCTCGCCATCAAAGTGGGCACCGCCGCATCGTTCTTCAATTTCTCTTACCTTGCCCACGTTCACGAGGGGCAGCGTGGCAATTACATACTCGCTTGGCCGCCCGCTCTGGTTTGGCTTGGGCGCGCGTTGCTCGGCCGACACGCCTCAGATACAGCTGGATTTCACGCCGTACATCACGCGCGGCCTTGGGTTTCGACTGCGCGCCTCGACCGCGCGTATGAGCTGCTCACCGCGCGTGCTGGCAGCGCTCCTTCAGCGTCCGTGCAGTGATCGCAGGTAACCGCAGATGAGTCTCGCTTTGTCCGAAGGCCTGGCACGAAAAGCAAACTAACTAAGTGAAGCTTCGGCCGCGTCGTCGGAGGCGAGGATGAAAAGGAACCAAATCATGCAGACTGTAAATGTAGATGGTGCCGTCAATAGTCAACGCGTCGCAGTCCGCCCCGCGGAGCCCGCTCGCGTGCTCTGGGTCAACCAGGCTGGGTTTCTGGCGGAACGACAGCGGGCGGAGCGGCTGCTCGAAGGCAGCGCTGTGCTCGAGGTCGTGGCCGCGCACGAACTCTCGAGTGAGCTCAGCAGGAAGCCTGCTGGTGAGCTGGCCGCGATTCTGATCGCAGTTAGCGACCCAAGCGTCGCGCAAACGCTCGCTCGCGAAATCCGAGCGCGGGATGAGCTCTTGCGGACGCGGCTATTCATTGCCACGCCCCTCGACCTCGAGGAGCAGTGCGAGAGCCTCGACATCGAGCGATGCCTAGTGCTTGCAGACTGCGCGCTCGATACGGGTGTCGAGCTGTTGAAAATGGGCCTCGCCGCCTATCGGGCCTTGGGGAAAAACTCACTGCTTCCGCGCAACTACTTGGACGCGAGCTACAATGAAATCTACGATTGGTTCGAAAATACACGGTGGGATTGGACGGATATCGACCTGAAAGAGATTCGGCGGGACCTGCTCACTTCCGCCGAGGTAGCGATCCTCAAAGAGAGTGCCGTCATCGAGTTTGGCACGCTGCCCGGTGCTCACAACTTTTTGCGTGAGTGGAGCGACGAGTATAGCTTTTCGTCCTGGGCGCTTTCCTGGGGTGCAGAAGAAGCGCGCCATTCTCTGGTCCAGAGTCGCTATCTGCGCTCAATCGGCATCGAAGTGCAGGCCAAGCACGCCATGTACAAGCGAGAGCCCTATCCAATCGGTCACAATCGCGCTGCGACCCTGATGATGAATATCGTGTCGGAAGCGCGCGCCGCTGAATACTACCTTGGGCTAGCGGGCACGGTGAAGGAACCAGTCTTGCAGAACATTTGGTCCTTGCTCGGGCGCGATGAGGCGCGCCATTGCCGCGCATTCGCCTTTTTCTGCAAGGAGCTCTGCGACCACGACCCAACGAACATCGCGCCAGCTCTCGAGATGGCCTACGTTTTCTGCGCAGATCGCAGCAACGGCGTGAAGCATCCGGCGGGATACTTCTATCCCCACTCGACGTCGACGCGCGGGCTGCGCGGGACCGAGGCATACTTGCAGGAGACCACCACGTCCTCGACGGATCGCGCGGACCGGCGAGTGTTCGAGGTCGTGCGTCAGATCACACGCGACTCGTCGGTGCGATCGGTGAAAGACATCCGCCGGAAATTGCGGGAGTTAGCCCAGTGAAGTCAGCCCCGGGGCATGCGCGTCCGCCGTCCGAAAGTGAGGGTAGCGGTGTGTTCAAGGCGTCCAGCGACGGACCCGCCCTTGCCTATCAGGCAGCCTTGAACGGCCTACAGTACGAGTATGGCCGGGGCACGGTTTCGTGCCGCGTTTGCCTGGGGCCTGCCTTTTCGTCGCACAGCGGGCGCATTCACGGCGGCTTGATTGCGACGCTGTTCGATGAGGTCACAGGGCACGTCGCCTATCGTACTAGCGGCGTGCCGATGGTGACGACGCTCCTCAGGGTTCGCTTTGTGGAGCCGATGTTGCCGGAGGTCGAGTATCGCATCGATGTCAATGTCGGTGCGGAGGTTGGGGGCGTGCTCGACGTTACCGCCGAGCTGCTCGGCGCAAGGCTCGTAGCTGCGGCGAGCGCCAAGTTTCGCCCCCTTTTTCGAGGTCAATCAATCGATCATGCCCTGGCGCATGCGGAGGAGAAGTCATGAACGCGGAACAAGTTAGTCCAGAGATTACCGAGATCATTTGTGGTGTGCTCGAGCTCGACCCGGGGCTGCTGCAAGCGAGTACCCTGCTGCGGGAGTTGCCGGGCGTGGAATCGATCAAGGTGCTGCGCATCATCACGCGCATCGAAGCACGCTATGCTGTGGAACTCGACGAGCAGGTCGTGTTCAATGTTGGGACTCTGGACGAGCTCGTCCAAGAGGTCGTGAAGGCCCGCGCGGCGGCGACGGCA
>JAEUAF010000258.1 GCA_019695485.1 Sorangium sp. | reverse complement strand
GGATCCCCCAGACCCGCCCGCGCGGAGTGCGCTCCCAAATGATTCGAATCCGCCAGTGGTCGCCGAGCCTCCTTCTCGCCCATGGCTCGACGCTCGTCCAGAACACAGACGCCCAAGACCAGAGCAGCAGCGCGTAGGCGATCAAGATCGCGATCAGCGCCAACGTCCGAGCCTCCAGCATGCGTCTGCTTTACTGGCGAGCGTGCACGCGGCTCGTCCATGTGGAGTTGCGTAAAGATGGGCGCGGCCAGTGCGCAGCCCGCCGAGCGCGCATAAAGAAAACCTTATGCGCATTTCTCACCGGAAATGCGCGGCTGAAACATTCGCGATCGGTTTCGGCAGCTACGAGACCGAAAGCGACTCAGCGAGCTTCATCGCTCGTCGACGTCGCTCCCTGCCGAGGCTCCTACTCGAGTCCAGAGAGGCGTCATGTTCGAGCGATACAAGAAGACATTCTGGGGCATGCAGGCCCTGATATGCGCGGTGGTTCTAGGCATTTTTGTGTGGAGTCAGAGCATCGACGTCGCGGCGTTGTTCTTCACGACGATGCAGGTTGGGGCCCTGGTGGGGGCCTCGTGGGCCAATCGATTGAAGAGAAAGGTCGAGTCGACCAGCGCTGCTCCGTTCGGGAGCGTCTAGGCGCGCGAAATGGATCAAGTCACCCAATTTGGAGAATGAGGTACGCGTATGCGAAGTTTTCTGCCCATATATCTGCGGCGCCGCATGTTGGCGCTCGCCCTGTTCGTCCTAGGACTGGTTGGCATTTTCGCGGCAGAACCTGCGCGCGCGGACGAGCCCGCAGCCGATCCGATCGGTGCCTACCAGACCACCCCCACGCCTGCGTCGATCCCCGGCTACACCAAGCCTGATCCCGAAAAGGCCACGAGTAAGGAACTCGCGACGGCGATCGATGCGGTGGCTCAGTCATCCTCGCGTAGCTACTTCTCGATTAACTTCGTTTGGGTGTTGGTCGCGGGCTTTCTCGTGATCTTCATGCAGGCTGGCTTCGCGCTAGTCGAAACAGGCCTAGTGCGCGCGAAGAACGCGGCGCACACGATGTCCATGAATTTTGCCGTGTACGCGCTGGGCATGTTCGGCTTCTTCGTGAGTGGGTTCGCGTTGATGTGTGGTGGTTTCAACGGCACCGCGATAGGCGGGCCCGTGACGCTCGGCGGGCTTCCCACCCTCAGCCACATGTTCACGGTCGGCTCTTCGATCAACGGTGATCACGGTTGGGGGCTATTCGGAACGACTGGCTTCTTCCTCACGGGGTCCGCCTACGACGGCGCGGCGATCGTGATGTTCCTGTTCATGATGGCCTTCATGGACACGACCGCCACCATCGTGACGGGCGCGTGCGCGGAGCGCTGGAGCTACAAGAGCTTTTTCATCTACAGCATCTTCATCGGCGGCTTCATTTACCCAATCTTCGGCTGTTGGGTCTGGGGCGGCGGTTGGCTCGCTCAGCTCGGTTATCGGCTTGGGCTCGGCCACGGCGCGGTCGACTACGCGGGCTCTGGGGTCGTGCATTTGCAGGGCGGCGCGTTGGCGCTCATTACCGCGATCCTGATTGGTCCGCGCATCGGGAAATACGGAAAGGACGGCAAGGTGAACCCGATCCTGCCGCACGATATTCCGATGGTGCAGCTCGGGACATTCATTTTGGCGTTCGGTTGGTTCGGCTTCAACGCTGGAAGCTCCCTGGCTGGCACCGATGGCCGCATCGGCATCGTGGCCGTGAACACGATGATCGCTGGCATGGCCGCTACGCTGAGCGGGATCCTCTACATGTGGAAAGTCGTGGGGAAGCCCGACCCGTCCATGATGTGCAACAGCATGCTGGCGGGCCTGGTGGCGATCACGTCGCCTTGTGCGTTCGTCACTCCAGTTAGCGCGTTCATCATCGGCGCGATCGCTGGGGTGCTGGTGGTGTGGTCCGTGTTCTTCTTCGACAAGATCAAGATCGATGACCCGGTCGGCGCGATCAGCGTGCACGGCGTCAACGGCCTGTGGGGCTTGATCGCGGTCGGACTGTTCTCGGACGGGACCTACGGCGCCGGTTGGAACGGCGTGGGCGCGACCGACTATCTCGGGACCAAGGGCATGGGCGTCGCTGGGCTCTTCTACGGCGACGGTAAGCAACTGATCGCACAGTTCATCGAGGGCGGCGTTGCCATCGCTTGGAACGTGGTCGTGGGTGGTGTGATCTTCTACGCGCTGGGCAAGGTCTTGGGCTCGAACCGCGTGCCGGCCGAGATCGAGCTTGCTGGTCTCGACGTTCCGGAGATGGGAATTCCCGGCTACCCGGAGTTCATTCCGACCGTCGCACCCGAAGACGTCCCGGCCAGCGCACTGGAAATGGCAGACGGACTCTCGGTTCCGCGCCTGCGTGCGCAGGCTCAAAGCTGATCGACAGCCGACGTAGCGGAGGAGCTTGGCTGGCTCCTCCGCTGTCTGGATCGACCGCCAACCCGGCCTCCTAAACCGTTGGGGCTACCGAGCTCCTCGCTTGGCGGTCGATCCAGACACTCACCAAGCGCGTTGGGCCCGCAGTTGGTCAGCCGCCGGAAGCGGTGCGCATTCGTGAGTCGAACTCGGCCAGACTGCGGCGGATCCTCTTTCTTAGCTGATCCCCGCGCACGGGTTTCTCGAGCACCGCGCCATCGAAGCTGCTGAGGAATGCACTCACGCTTGGGTCGTAGGTCGGTTCGGTGATGAAGACGAAGCGCGCCCGCCAGCGCGCATCGGCCGCCACCACTTGGCGATACACCTCGGGGCCGTTCGGTGCGGGCATCAAGACGTCACACACCACCAGATCTGGAGGGCAGGCCGACAGGATCTGTCGAACGGCTTGCGCGCCTGAAAGCGCGAACGCCGCCGTGTATGACTCGCTTTGAACTTCGCGGCGCAATTCCGAGAGCGCGGTCATGTCGTCGTCGATGAAGAGCACGACGGGTAGGTCGAATGCGAGCGAAGCTGTCGAACCGCGTGTGTCGGAGCTCGGCCCCGCGCGGAGCGGGCTCGCCGCCTCCAGAACACTCGCGCTCGGCGCGTCGTTGCTGCTAATGCGCCGCGTCCCGCTCTGGCGCGGGGTCTGCTCGTTTTCCGGCTCGATGCGCGGGGCGGCGCGCATGTTTGCGCTGCTGAACCCCGATCGCTTCAACCAGGCGTGTACCTGGCGCAGGAAGTCGACGCCGTCTGGGGTCTTGCGGATGAAGCCGTGTGCCCCTGAGCTTGCGACCTTGGCCTCGAGCGCACTCACGGCTAGGCCCGAATAGAGCAGCACGACGGTCGTGCCGTTCGGCTGCGCCTTTCCGAACAGCTTGGCGATGGTGTCTCCGCCGATGTTGACCTCGAGCAGCACGAGGTCCGGGCGCTCTTGCAGGATCAAAGCGACGCAGCCAGACGGGCGCGAGTGGGTCAGCACGCGGAAGCCTGCGGTCTCGAGCACATCTCGCGTGGCCGACAGCACAACCTCGCTGTTATCGATGACCAAGATAGTGGGGGACCCCGTTTGGTTTGACATCAGCTACTCCGCCTTCCCGCGGGTCGACACAGGCCTGAACGGCTCGTTTCGGGGAACCAATAATCGTTGCTGTAAGATGGCCCCCCGCAGCGGGCGCCAGAGGCCCGCGTCCCCGCTCTTTTCGGCTGAGATTGGCGCATGGCGCTGTTGTCCTACACGGGTGGCGCTGAGCTCTGCTCGGACGGCCGCCAGCGTGGAAACGCGGCTCGCGAAACGCGCAGAAGCCTGGTGGTTTGCGTTGAAAAGCCGCCAATTTCCGCGGCTTACGTTGCGCGAGCGGGGTAACGTCGACACGCTGGGCCCTATGGACGAAAAGACCTCGCCGATCGAGCAAATGCTGGGGAGCATCGAGAGCGCCCTGGTCGCGCGTCGCGTCCACCTAGTCGAGCGCGTTCGACGCGTCGAGCTAGCTCTGGAGAGCTACCGGCGCGCGGTCGAGAGCGAACTTGCCACGGACTTTGCCCGCGAGCACGGGTTCAAACTGCCCGCGCGATCGGCGATCGGCGCCGGGCGCGCCGCGGAACTCCTGAAGTCGTTGGTCGACGCGCTACCCGAGCTTCAGCTCGCGGAGGAGCCGGACGCACCGCCGACGTCGGCGAGGAGCGCGCCACTCGAGCTCGGCGCCGAGCGCGCACCGACTTCATCGAGTGCGCATCCGCTGCTCACTCAAGCGGCACAACACGCCAAGATTGTCGTGATCGGCGCGCTGTCGGGGCGCGACCGCGCGTCGAGCCTCCCGCCGGAGCTCAGCGAACAATTCGAGTGGGTCGACACCGAGCGCGAGGGAGCGCACGCGGTCGGCAATTTGCCCCAACGCATTCGTCAAAAACGCGTTGCCGGTGTGGTGATCTTGGATCGCGCGGTGCAGCATCGTCACACGGAACCTGTGCTAGCGGCGGCGCGGGACGCGGGAGTCCCGTTCGCGTTCGCAGGGCAGGGCGGCAAGGCATCGATCGCTCGCGCCCTCGATCAGCTCGAAACTGCGCTCGGCACGCGCACTCGGGACGAGCTACCGAAGTGAGTGCCCGTTCGAAGCCGCACGCGCTCGTCCTTGCCGGCATGCTGGCTTACGCCGCGCCGTGCGCCGCGAGCGGCAAAGTACGGCCATTCTTCGAGCCCACCGATTTGGAACTCGAGGTGCCCGGGACAGTCGAAGTCGACACGCAGTTTGGCCTAGTACGAAGCCAAGGGCCCTTCCGGCTCGTGATGCCCGACTTCGAGGTCGACCTCGGCATCCTGAACAATCTCGAGTTGGACGTGGATGGCGCCTACGCCATCGAAGGGCCAGCGCAGGGTCCGTTTCGCTTGGACCACGCGGCGCCCGACAGTTTGTGGACCTCGCTCAAGGTGGGCTTGCTCGACGTGCGGGGTGCGCGCGACGACTGGGCTATCGCGTTTGGGACGCAGCTGGGGCCCAAGCTACCTGTGGCGACTGGGACTCATGGTCTCGGCGTCGAAGGGTTGTTGCTGCTGGGGCTCAATCTTCCCCCGCGCGGGACGCACCTCGCGCTAAACTTGGGTGCCTTTCGCGATCCGCGGGTCGACCCGGTGATTCAGCACCCATTGGGCATCGAGGCGGGCCTCGATATCGATCAGGACCTCGACAGCGAGGGCACCTTCTCGCTGACGGGGGAGCTGTCTGGGGTGCACTTCCTCTCCGACGATCCGGCAGAGCTCATGGTCACGGCTGGCGGGGCCTATGCGCCTCGCGAGTGGCTCGAGCTGTCGCTCACCGGCATGCTCGGCTTCCTGTCGGGCAACGATCGCTACGGCGTGCTGCTCGGGGTTTCGCCTAAGTTTGCGGCGTGGAAATAGGGCTCACGACCCAGCCCGCTGGTCGGCGAAGGCGCAAGCTGCCGCGGACGATGAGCGCGCCGGCCACTAGGCACGGCAGGCTCAGTAGCTGCGCCTGCGTGAGCGGCGGAAGAACGACCGGGCCGTCGAATTCCTTGAAAAACTCGATCAAGAAGCGCCCGCCAAAGTAGCTCACTAAGAAGACGCCCGTGAGGAGTCCACGTGGCCGCGATTCGCGCCCGAGTGCGCGATCGCAAGCGCACAATAGCAAGAACACCGCGGCACCCAGGGCGGCCTCGTAGAGTTGGGCTGGGTGGCGAAGCGGCGCGAGCTCGCCGTCATAGCGCGGGAATCGCACCCCCCAGCTGCCGTCGGTCGGCTTGCCAACGATCTCCGAGTTGAACAGGTTTCCGAGTCGAACCGGCACGCCCGCGAGTGCCGCGGCGAACGTTAGTCGGTCGCTCCCGTCCAGGAACGGAATCGCGCGACGCTTGGTAAAGAGCAGCATCGCCAGCCACAGTCCGACTAGCGCGCCGTGACTCGCGAGTCCGCCGTTCCAGATCTCGAAGATCCAGGCCGGATCGGCCGCCGCTTTGTCGAAGTCGTAGAACAGCACGTGTCCAAGCCGCGCTCCCACGAGGATGCCCACGATTGCGTAACTGAGGAAGTCTCCCGCCTCCTCCACATCACCCCCACCCCGGCGGATCTGACGACTAAAGAGTGCGCATCCACCGACCAGAGAAAGCCAGAAAAATATAGAGTAGTAACGGACTCCCGTGCTGCCCACGCGAACAAGTTCGGGGTCGACATTCCAGGTCAAGGTCGGCATCGTTGCTTGCGTTCCCCTCAGTCGCTCCCAAACACCCGGCCAAGTGTGACCATCGCGCCAACTCCGAGCCAAGCCCACTCGGCCGCCTCGATCCCGAAAAATGAAGCGCGCTTGCCCGCTGTGTTCAAGCGGTTGATCGCCAGCTGAGCGGGGACCAGCGCCCACACCGGACTGCTCGCAAGTCGCAACCACAGGCTTTCCGAGTCGCCAAACACACGGACCGCGCTAAAGACGAGGGCGAGCAAGAGCGGCGCGCGCAGCCCGGGCACTCCCGCGGCCCGACACTCGCGGTCAACGGCCGGGAATAGCGCAAAGCAATAGGCGGAGCCCAGGATGGCGCGCCACACGGGGCTCACCCGATAGCCGGTTCTCGCATGGACCTTGCGCCAAAAAGGTTCGCGCGAATAGCCCCATGCGCGGCGATAGGCCGCCCAGGCCCGATACATCCAGTAGCCCGCGTAGAACCAAGACCCGATGAGCGAGAACAAGGCGACGCGGGTCACAGAAGCCGGAAAGAAGAACGCCCCAGTCGACGAATCATTCGGGAATGCGACGACATCACTCGCGTCGTGAGCGGACACTTCCACCTCGTCGTCAAGAGCGCTCGGTTCGGTCATGCGTCGTGGCGAATAGCTCACCACGTGGGGGTGCCTAAGCAATGGGTATTTTTCTTGCGTTGCCCTCGTGCGGCCGTTGCCGGGGAGATTGCGGAGCTTTGGCGGAGTCGGGTCAGGCGCGCTCGTTCGCGTGGAGTCAGGTTGCGCGTGGCCTCACGAAAGCTGAGCGGGGACAGCGCTGTAGCGTGGGCTTCGACGAAGGAGAGGGTGCGCGCTTTGCCGCGGCGCACGCAAGAGCGGAGCACCCAGCCGATCGCCTTTCGAATGAAGAACTCGCGCTCGGCAAGCATCGGAACTGCGAGGCGTGCGAAGTGCTCGAAGTCGCCCGCGCCGGCCAGCAGCGGGTCGTGAAACGCGAGCAGCACGCTGCGGCGTACCCAGAAGTTCTGGTGTTTGGCCCAGGTGTCGAGTTTCCGTTTCACGCTGGGCTCGCGCTCCACGAGCTTCCCGAGCACTTTCACGGCGAGCCAATCGACGTGCGCCCACGTGTCGGCGCGATTGAGCAACGCGACGAGCCAAGCGGCGTCACGCGCGCCGAGCAGCGCCTGTCGCAATTCCAGCATCCCAATCGCGACAGCGCGTAGCTCGTGGACGTCACTCCGCCAGAGTGCCTCACTCAGGCGACGCAGCGATGGCCCGGTGAGGTCCGGATGGGTGCGGACGAAGGCTTTGGCTGCAGCCCGCACGTCCGGCACGGAGGCACCTAGAAATGCCAAGTCGCTCTTCAAGTAACGCTTGGCGAAGGTCGCCCGCTCGCGCGTCCCTCGCACGGCCAAGTGCCGGCGGAGCTCGGAGACGGCGTTGTCGATGTCTAGAACCTTGGCCTGGGTTTGGCGGACTTTTCGAGTGTGGCGCGCGGCATGGGGCACGCTTGTTTGTAGCTCATCGCGTCCGGGTTGCGGTGTAAGGTGTCGCGGCAATGAGCAGCTTGTCTTTGGTCGATGGGTCTATTCTCGATGTGGACGGAACGGTGCTGTGGAGCGGTCTGCCCGCGCAGATTGGCTGCGAGCCTGGCGCGCCCGAGGGCGCGTTGTTCTTGACGGCTCAGGCCGAGGCCTCGTCGTCGCGTCTTTTATTTGGGTTTGGGAGTTGTCCGAAGCTCGCGCAGTTTTCGGCGTGTCATCGCTACGAGGCTTACTGGATGCGTCCCGCCGCCGGCGAGCGCCTGCGTGACGTGCCCGCGGAGACTCAGAGCCTGCTCGTGCGGTTGGCGGACCAGCGCTGGCTCTTGCTCGTGCCGCTCGTCGATACGCTGTTTCGTTTTTCGTTGCGTGGCAACAAGAAGGAGGACGCGCTGACCCTCGTCGCAGAGACAGGCGACGCCTACTCGCCCGGGCTCGGTGGGCTCGCGGTCTACGTGGCCGTTGGGGCAGACCCTTTCGAGCTTGCACGAACGGGTGCGGTGCAAGTGAATCAGCGCCTCGGTGCTGGCAAATTGCGCCGCGCAAAGCCTGTCCCCAAATTCGCCGACGACTTCGGCTGGTGCACCTGGGACGCCTTCTATCAGGAGGTGAGTGAGGCCAAGGTGCGCGACGGCCTCGAGCGCTTTCGCGCGGGTGGCGTGACCCCGCGCTTTCTCATCCTCGATGACGGCTGGCAGAGCGTCGCGCGACGCGCGACCGGTGAAATGCGGCTGACCTCGTTTGCCGCGAATGAGAAATTTCCCACTGGTCTCATGCCTCTAGTCAAGGCGGCCAAAGCAGACTTTGGGGTGCGCACGTTCCTGGTTTGGCATGCCGTGGTCGGTTATTGGGGTGGCGTGGACGAGCACGCCTTGCCGGGCTACGGCGTGGTCGACCAGACGCGCCAACATTGCGAAGGGGTGCTGTCGCACGAGCCGAACTGCAATCAGGATTGGTGGGGAAACGTGTTGGGGTTGGTGCCGGCCGACCATATCGCCCGCTTCTATGACGACTACCATCGCAGTCTCCGCGCCCAAGGCGTCGATGGGGTCAAGGTCGATAGTCAGGCTGTCTTGGAGGCGGTCTCGATGCGCCAAGGCGGCCGTATTGCGCTGACGCGTGCCTATCGCTCGGGCCTCGAGGCCAGCGTCGCACGCCACTTCGACGGCAACCTCATCAACTGCATGTCGAACGCTCAGGAGACTTGGTACTTTTCGCCTGCATCGACCTTGCTGCGAACCTCGATCGATTTCTTTCCGACCCGCCCCGAGTTGCATGGCGCGCACCTCTATGCGAACGCCCAGGTGGGGCTGTGGTTCGGTGAATTCATGCAGCCCGATTGGGACATGTTCCAGAGCGGGCATGCCTGGGGCGCCTATCACGCCGCTGCGCGCGCGCTTTCTGGCGGCCCGGTCTACGCCTCTGACAAGCCTGGTGTGCACGACTTCGAACTCCTGAAGAAGCTGGTGTGTGCCGACGGCAGCGTGCTGCGCTGTGAGTCGCCTGGTCTGCCGACTCTGGACGTGCTTTGCCGCGATCCCACGCGCGAAGACGTGCTCATGAAGATCTGGAACCGCAACGGCGTTGCTGGTTTCGTCGGCGCGTTCAACGCGCGTGTCGCGTCGAGCGAAGCAGCAGGCCCGCTGCTCAGCGGCACACTCGGGCCGCTCGATGTGCCGGCGCTCGAGGGGCAGCGTTTCGCCTGCTATTTCCAGCAGAGCGGCGAGTTGCTCGAAGCGGCGCGCGAGCAACGCTTCGCAGTTTCACTTGGGGAGCGCGGCTTCGAGCTTTGCAGCATCGTGCCCATCGAGCGGGGTTTTGCGGCCGTCGGCCTAGCCGACAAGTTCAACAGTCGCGGTGCGGTGATTCGCTCGCACTGGGTGAACGACGCTACGCACGAAATCGAGCTCCGCGATGGTGGCGTGTTCCTCGCCTTCGCTGAACGCGCCCCGCACGGGATCGAGGCTGACGGACGCGAGGTGCCCTTCGAGTACGAGCCGGCGCGAAAATGCTTACGCGCGACCCTGGACGTCGGAGCCAGGCGCATCCTACGCGTCCGCTGGTAGCGCGCGCGTCCGAGAATTGCCGAGCCCTGGGACGACACGCGGAACGCTTCCCTCTCGGCGCGAGTCCGCTGTATAGAGGAGGCGGAAACGGGGTCCGCCCCGGGGAGTTGAGTGACGGTGCGCTGCTTGCGAAAGAGCCTTCGGGGTGTGGTGCTCGGTGTCGGCCTCGGGTTGGGCGCGCTGCCGCACTCTGCTCTGGCGCAATCAGCGCCACGTGGGCCAGCGCGTCCCGACGCTTCGACCTTCGAAACGCCTGTGACGCCGCCGGTGCTGACCGGCTTCGTGCAGGCCAATTACCCACCGAAAGCCCTCGAATCGGGGTTGGAAGCGGACGTTGTGCTGGCGGTCGAGGTGGACGAGACCGGCAAAGTTACCGATGCCAACGTGGTCGAGCCCGCGGGCTCGGGCTTCGACGAGGCGGCTCGTGAAGCCGTGCTGAAGTTCGTGTTTCAGCCAGCGCAGCGTGGCGAGCGTCCGGTCAAAGCTCGCATCTTGTATCGCTACTCATTCCACTTCGAGAAGCCCAAGCCCGAAGAGGCGCCGAAGGTAGAGCGCGCGCTGCTGCGGGGGCACATCCTGGTCGCCGGCTCGAGCAGCGCGCTCGCGGGCGCCAAGGTCGAGCTTCGTCGGGGTGCTCAAGTCGTCGCGCACGCCGCGACCGAGGCCGATGGCAGCTTCGCGTTTCCCGAACTCGAGCCCGGCGCCTACGAGGTGAAGGTCGAGGCCGATGGTTTTCAAGTCTACACGGCGACCGAAACGCTGCGCGCGGGCGAGGAAATAGAGGTCAGCTACGGTGTGCTTTTGGCGACCGCCGCGGACGAGGTGTCCGTTACGGTGCAGGGCACGCGCCCGACCCGGGAAGTCACTCGGCGCAGCATGGTGCGTCGCGAGCTGTCGCGGATCCCAGGCACCTCGGGCGACGCGATCCGCGCGATCCAGAACTTACCCGGCGTTGCGCGCCCACCCGCGCTGTCGGGGGTGCTCGTGGTGCGCGGCAACGCCGACCAAACGACGCCCGTATTGGTAGATGGGCTCTGGTTTCCGAACATTTACCATTTTGGCGGGCTTTCTAGCGTCATCCCTACGGAGATGCTGGACGAGGTCAATTTCTATCCCGGCAATTTCAGCGTGCGCTACGGGCGTGCGCTGGCCGGCGTCGTCGACGCTCACCTCCGCGAGACACGGCAAGACGGGCGCTATCATGGGCTCGTGCAGCTCGACCTGATCGACGGCCGAGCCTTGCTCGAGGGACCAGTTCCCTACGCCAAAGGTTGGAACTTCATTGGTGGCTTCCGCCGCAGCCACGTCGATGCCTGGCTCACGCCGCTGCTCAAGAACCGCGACACTTACATCACGGCCGCGCCCGTGTATTACGACTACCAGTTCATCGTCGATCGCCGCCCCAACGATCACAGCTACCTTCGCATTGGCTTTCTCGGCTTCGACGACCGCTTCCGGTTGGTGAATCAGAATTCCTCGGCTGGCGGGCAATTCGACACCCTCAACGCCTCGCTGGGCGTCGGAACCATCTACGAATCTCGCGTCTCCGAAAACGCACGGCTGCACCTGACGGCCACGTTCGGTCGCAGTCACCAACGCATCGCGCTCAGCACCATCTCGGTCGACACCAGCGCGCTCGCCACCATTTTGCGGGGGGAGCTCGAGCTACGCACTGGCCCGCACGCGACGCTGCGCGTCGGCTACGATAGCCTGTTCGCGCCCTATCGCGTTCAGGGCCAGCTCCCCGAAGACCCCGGCCCGAATGCGCCAAGCACCAATTCGTTCGTCACCGCCCCGGCGCAAGTGTTCGACAGAAGCTCGTTGTTCTTCGTGCCAGCGCTGTATGCCGAGCTCGAAGGGCATCCGACCAGGCGAAGCCAGGTGGTGAGCGGCGTCCGCGCCGACTACACACGCGAAACCGGGCGTTTCGATCTGGCCTCGCGTCTTTCAGCCCGTTACGACCTGGTTTCCGGCTTTCCGCGCACCACGCTGAAGGGCGGCAGCGGCCTCTTCTTCCAGCCGCCCGGGCTCGTCGACATGGTCCTGAAAGACGCCAACACGGAGCTGCGCTCGCCCCGCGCCTTCCAGAATTCACTTGGCATCGAGCAGGAGCTGAGTGAGCGCGTGAAGCTGTCGCTCGAAGGCTTCTTCAATCTGCTCGACAACTTGGTGTCGAAGGCACCTGCTCCGGATGGCGCGCTTCGCTACAACAACTACGGCAAGGGTCGCATCTTCGGCGGCGAGCTGATGCTGCGTTACGAAGCCGATGACCGCTTCTTCGGCTGGCTCGCTTATACGCTCTCGCGCTCGGAGCGGACCTGGGTGCCGGGGCAACCTTCGAGCTTGTTCTACCTGGATCAGACTCACATTCTCACCGCGCTCGGTAGCTACACGCTCGGTCGCGGTTGGGAAGTCGGGCTACGCTTCCGCTACGTGTCTGGGAACTTGTATACGCCGTGTACGGGTAGCATCTTCAGCAGCGCTTCGACGAGCTACCTATGCGTCAGCGGGCCGCAGTTCAGCGAGCGCTTGCCCGCGTTTCATCAGCTCGACCTGCGCATCGACAAGCGTTGGAAGTTCTCGAGCTTCGCGCTCAGCGCCTATCTCGACTTGATCAACGCCTATAACCGCAAGAACCCCGACTTCATCCAATATAACTACGACAATTCTGCAAGCCGACCGCAGACAGCGAGCCTGCCCATCGTGCCGAGCTTGGGCCTGCGAGGAGAATTCTGATGCGCCACGCCAGAACGGAGCCTGCTCGCCGCCCGAACACATTCCGTAGCGGCGTGGTCTGTCTCGGTGTGGCGCTCTTCTCGAGCGCCTGCGACGGCGGCTTTGAGTCGCCGTCCCGCGTGGATAGCCTGCGCGTTTTCGCCGTTGCCACCAAAACGCGCGCGTCCGAGGCGGACGACTGGTCACAAACCGCGTCGGGCTCGCCCGGTGCACTGGTTCGCCTCGAGCTCATCGCGGGCGATGGCAGCGCGAATGGCGCGCTGTCGAGCGTCCCGCGTCCGCTGCAGATCGCGTGGTTCGGGGGGTGCGATAACCCGCCGACACGCCAGTTCTTCGCCTGCTACCCGTTGCTCTCGGCACTGTCCGGTCTGCTCGAGTCGAGGGTCGTCGATACGCCCGCGGATCGCCTGCCGGGCTTCCTGTTTCGGGCGAGCACGCGCGGCGCGCCGCCTGACCTAGCGCAGCCGGATACGCGAACGGCCACGGCCTTCGAGTTCACTCTGCCGACCGACATCTTGACGCGCGCGCCGCGCGTTTCCACGGATCCGGTGCACTTCGGTGTCTCTTACGAATTCTTCGCGCTGTGCGCGGGGGAGCTGCGCGCGCGGCCCGACCTCCATGACCGCGTGCCGCTCGATTGCGTCGATCCGACGAGCGGGAAGAGCTTGGATCAGCGTGATTTCGTGACCGGATTTACCTCGCTCTACACCTATGAGGGTGAGAGCAACGCGAACCCAAGGCTCGACGCGGTGGAGTTCGCGGGCGGCGTCGTGGGCTCGCCGTGCGTGAGCGACGCGGATTGCGAGAGTCCCGTCGTGCCGGGGCTCACGCGCGTCTGCAGCGATTCTCAGCAGTGCACGCTGCGCCTTCAGCGCTGCAGCAGCGCGAGTTGCCCCAAGTTCTTGATTTCACCGAGCGTCGCCGCGCCGAGCCTCGAGACGCTTGCCGACGGCACGCACGAAGTCACGTGGGCGAACTATTTCGCCACCGCCGGCGCGTTCGACCCCGCCACGGAGTTAGTGAACGATCGCTCTCTCGGCTTAATCGCGGATCACGGCTCGTATTATCGACCCCCGCAAGCGCCCGACGTCACGCGCGTTCGCTTCTGGATCACAATCGATGACCAACGCGGTGGCACGGCCTACTCGACGTTCGACGCCGACGTCGGCGACTAAACTGAGCAAAGCTTTCACTCCTGCTCGCGTGGGCGGCCGGCTATCGAGGCGCTTCTGGCGTTGAACCCCGGGCAAGGGAGGGACGCTGGCGCTTTTCCGTGAAGGTCGGCTAAAGTCCCGGGCTCATTCGTTGTCCCACAGCGAGAGGTGCTCATGAAGACGCGCGCGGCGGTTGCCTACGAGGCCGGAAAACCTTTGGTCGTAGAAACGGTGGATCTCGATCCTCCGCAGGCCGGAGAAGTGCTCGTCGAGATGCGTGCGACCGGCGTGTGTCACACGGACGAGTTCACGCGTTCCGGCGCCGACCCCGAGGGGCTGTTCCCGGTGATCTTCGGGCATGAAGGGGCGGGCATCGTGCGTGAGGTCGGCGCCGGCGTGAGCAGCGTGAGTCCCGGCGATCATGTGATTTTGCTCTATACGCCCGAGTGTCGAGCCTGCAAATCCTGCTTGAGTCGCAAGACCAACCTCTGCACGGCGATTCGCGCGACGCAGGGCAAGGGTGTGATGCCGGACGGGAACAGCCGCTTCTCGATCGGCGGCACGAAGATTCACCACTACATGGGCTGTTCGAGCTTTGCGCAGCACACTGTGTTGCCTGAAATCGCGGTCGCCAAGGTGCGCTCGGACGCGCCCTTCGACAAGATTTGTTACGTAGGTTGCGGAGTCACGACCGGGATCGGCGCCGTCTTGTACACGGCGAAGGTCGAGCCTGGCGCCAATGTGGTGGTGTTTGGTTTGGGCGGGATTGGACTCAATGTCGTGCAGGGGGCACGCATGGTGGGCGCCGATCGCATCATCGGCGTCGACGTCAACCCGGCGCGCGAAGCGCTCGGGCGACGTCTTGGCATGACCCACTTCGTCAACCCGAACGAGGTCGGAAAGGACCTGGTGGCGCACCTCGTCGAGCTCACCCAGGGTGGCGCGGACTACAGCTTCGAATGCGTCGGCAATGTCAACTTGATGCGCCAGGCGCTCGAATGCTGCCATCGCGGCTGGGGCGTCAGCGTGATCATCGGGGTCGCAGGGTCGGGCCAGGAAATCGCGACGCGACCGTTTCAATTGGTCACCGGCCGCACCTGGAAGGGTACCGCGTTCGGCGGCGCGCGCGGTCGCAGCGATGTCCCTAAAATCGTCGATTGGTACATGCAAGGCAAGATCGAGATCGACAGCCTGATCACTCACAAATTGCCGCTCGAGCGCATCAACGAAGCCTTCGATCTGATGCACGAAGGGCGTTCGATTCGCACCGTGATCGAGTACTAGTAAGTAGGACGTAGCTAGCAAGGCCCCAAATCTTCCGCAGCGCTCGGGGCAAGAAACCGGAGACTCCATGGACTACACACAACATCCGCTCTTTCGCCCCGCCGTGAAGACCGTGCTCACCTTCGAGCAAGTTGCCGACGCGATTCCGATTGCCTTCCAGAGCTCAGAGGGCACGGCGCCGTCCATGAAGACGGTCGCGAAGCTCATCGCACAGAGCTCGCTCGAGACGGGGCACTACCAACACATGTGGAACTTCAACTTTGGCAACGTGAAGAAGCGGTGGACGCCGGATGACGGCCAGCTCTTCACCATGTTTCGCTGCAATGAGGTGCTCAGCGGCAAAGTCGAGTGGTTCGATCCGCCCCACCCGCAGACTCATTTTCGCGCTTTCGAGAGCGCGGCAGCGGGGGTCATCGATTGGCAACGCCTGATCTTGAAGGTGGCTCGCTATGCGCCCGCCAAGGCGCTGCTCATCGACGACGCCGCTTCCGGACAGGCCTTCGCGCTGAAGCTCGGGGAATGCGGCTACTACACGGCCGACAAGACGCTCTACTCCACCGCCGTCGGACGCCTTACGGAGACCACGCTTGCCGCGTTGGCAACGCGCGCCAGCACCCCCGCGGCCGTGCCCGTGTTGACGCCACCCCCGCTCAGCGATGCGGACCGAGAGCGCGTGCAGGGGCTCATCGCCTTGACGACATGGGACGCCATGTACGATTACTTCCGCGGCTCGCCCGTGGACGACAGCCCAAAGGCTTAGTCGGCCTCTGGTTCATGCTGCCCGCGGAGCCGGCTACGGCTCACGGCTTTTTTAGCGTCTAGAGCTTTGAGTCTTCGGCGTCGCGAGGGCCGGCGCTTTGCGCTTGGGGCGCGCAGTCGACTTCTTTCCGCGGACGTGGCCGGGTTTGGGGGCCTTCGTGCTGCTGCCGACACCTCCGGTCACCGGTCTTGTGTCTGCGGCTGGGGTTTGCGCTGTGGAGTCGGCGCTGGCAGTTCGGTCCGCGGCGGGTGGCGGTGTTGCGAGGGTCGCAGCCACGGAGGGTGCTGCGGATGCGTCCCTTGCCTCCGCGCTGCTCGAGCGGAGCCCAAAGTGTGCCAGGGCGGCCGCGCCCGTGAAGAGGACCAGGCCGCCGACCACGAAACTCACGACGCGTTGCAGGGCATGCCTTCGTGCCTGTTGCTCGGGGCTCAGCACTGCGATGGGAACACGACTTTCGGGCGGAATCGATTCGACGCGCGCGCCCGAACTATGGTCACGCCAGAATTCGGCCGCCCCGAAGTCACTGGGGCGGTCGTGGAACTCGCTTGCTGCGGGTGGGAGCGTCGCACTCATCGCGGACGCCCCCCAGCAACGTTTAAGACCGCGGCAGCGTGAACAGGTAAAGACTCACTCAAGTCGGCTCGTCCCTTGGAGTGCGCCAGGGTCCTTACGCGGAAACCCTGCGTGCTCTCTACAAGTCATAGTGCACGGAGCGGAGGGATCTCATGCCTCGAAACGCGCTTCTCGCAAAGATTGGTAGTTGGTTTTCCCACGCCAGGAGCGTCTGTCCGCGCCAGGCGGCGAACGTCGTTCCTAGTGCGCCGCCTGTGACTTGACGTCAACAACCGCTTCGCGATTGTCCGCTGCGCGGGCATCTACCGGGGCAGATTCTAGCTGGCTGAGCGCGCTTCGACGAAGGTGTCCGGAGTCTCTAGCGCACGCGCGATCGCCCGTGCCAAGAATCGGTAGTCGAGAGGCTTGTGCACCACCTCGCGCACGCCAAATTCCTCGAGCGCGTCGATGCGCAAAGTTCCCGTGTGGCCCGAGGTCAAAATCACGGGCAGCCTGGGATTTAGCTTCGAGAGTTCGATGGTAAGTTCGACGCCCGTCATGCCGGGCATCGTCAGATCGGTCACGACCAGAGCAAAAGCCTGCGGTGTTGCGCGGACGGCTTGTAGCGCGAGCTCCGGATTCGCGTACACGCTCGGTCGATAGCCGAGTCGAGACAAAAGACGCCCTGCGACATCGCCGATCGCGGTCTCGTCGTCGACGAACAAGACGCGTTCCCCGTTACCGTTGGGCGTGTCCGAAAGGTCGAGCGACTCCTGTTGTGCTTCGGCCGGCAGCACGGGCAGATACACGGTGACCAGGGTGCCCTTGCCGACTTCACTGTGCACCGTGATCACGCCGTCGTGCTCCTTGACGATGCCGTGCACGACGGCGAGCCCGAGCCCTGTGCCTTCACCCGGGCGCTTGGTGGTGAAGAACGGTTCGAAGATCCGACCGAGTACCGCGTTGTCCATGCCTTCGCCGCTGTCTCGAACTCGCAGGCGCAGGTAGTCGCCGGCGCGCAGATCCACGTGCGGGGCAGGGCTCGAAGCCGAGAGTTGATAGGTGTCCAGGCGCAGCCAAAGCTGCCCTCTGCCCTTCATTGCTTGGGCCGCGTTGGTGCAGAGGTTCATCACCACCTGATGCATTTGTGTCGGATCTACGAGCGCGCCGGGCAGCTCCGGCTCGACCTCGCGCACGATCTCGACCGTGGCTGGCAATGTGGAGCGGAGCAGGCGTAGGGCCTCGTTGACGACGGGTGTCAGCGACGCCACGTGGCGCTGCTGCGGTTGGCGTCGACTGAACGACAGGATTTGCTTCACGAGGTTGGTGGCGCGCTCGGTCGCCAGCAGGGCTTCGCCCAGGTTTTCCTGGAGCTCCGCGTTGTCGGGATTGTCCAGCCTGCCGAGCTCGATGAAGGCGATGATCGCCGACAAGATGTTGTTGAAGTCGTGCGCAATGCCACCCGCCAGGGTACCGAGCGCGTCGAGCTTTTGCGCTTCACGCAGCTGCGCCTGAAGCGCCGTGCTCTCGGTGATATCACGGCTGTTGAGCACGATGTCACCTTCGCCAGCGTCGTCGGGCATGGCGACGCCGATCGATTCCACGAGCCGCCAAGAGCCGTCCTTGTGGCGGAAGCGGGCCTTGAGCCTGACGGGCGTGCTTTGGCTCGAAGCGGCTTGGGCGAGCGTGCCGGTCGCGAGCGCGAGCTCGTCCGGGTGCACCCAGTCGAACGCGCTGCGACCGAGTAGCTCGTCGGGCGTGAAGCCCAGCACCCTCAGCGATGACGGACTCTGAAAGCGAATTCGACCCTCGCGATCGAGCACGGTAATCATATCCGAGGCGTTCTCGATCAGCCGCCGAAAGCGCGCTTCGTTCTGGCGTGCGGCTTGTTCGGCTCGCTTTCGCTCGGTGATTACCTGCGTAAACATGGTAAGTCCGCCGACTTCCCCGTCCACGTTGCGCCAAGGGCGCACTTCCCACTGCAGCCAGTCGAGCTTGCCGTCCTCACGCGGGAATGGATCTTCGTCGCAGCGCTCAACCGCCCCGGCCAGCACTCGCTGATGAACCTGTTTCCAGCGCTCCGGGATGTCCGGGAACACCTCGTAGTGCGACTTTCCGATGATGTCCTGCTCTTGCAGATGATAGTCGCTGAGCCAACGCTCGGCTGCATACAAGTAGCGCATGTCTCGATCGAACATGGCGACCGCAGCCGGTGTGTGCTTGATGAATTGACGCAGCAGCGACTCCCCAGCGACGAGCTCTTGCTGCGCCTTCTCGTGCGCTGCACGCGCGCGCAGCGCCTGAATGCCAAAGGCGAGATCGTTGGCAAGCTCGCTTAGTAGCTCGATCTGTGCCGTGTCGAAGGCGTCGCGCTTCGCTGAGTAGACGGCGAGCACGCCGAACGCGGTGTCCTCGCTCAGCAGCGGCACCACGAGCAGCGATTGGCAGCCCTCACCGAGCGCGTTGTCTCGCCAGCTGGCGACGTTCGGCTCACTCGCCAGGTCGGCGCACAGCGCGGGTTCGCAGCTTCGAATCGCAATGCCGACGGGGCCGCGGCCGATCTCGGTCGCGTCGGACCAGCTGATCGGCGCGTGCGAAAGGAAGTCCCGGCTGTCGCCGAAGTGAGCCACGATTTCGACGCGGCGGGCGGCATCGTTCCGCGCGAAGCCAACCCACGCCATCCGGTAGCCGCTGTCGTCGACGATGACGCGACACACGTCGCGCAACAGTTCGTCCTCGACGCGCGCGTGTACGAGGACCTGGCCACAGCTGCCGAGCGTGCGCAGGGCGCGGTTGGCGTCGCGCAGCGCTTCCTCGGCGTGGCGGCGTGCGGTGATGTCGACGACCGTGCCAACCATCCTGAGCGGCTTTCCGTCGTCGCCGAGCTCGACATTGCCTTTGCCTTCGATCCAGTGCGGGGTGCCGTCAGGGAAGTTCACGCGATGCTCGACCAGATAGCCAGCCTGCTTGCCCGAAAGAGTGGCCTCGATGCGCGCCAACACCGCGTCACGATCTTCCGGGTGCAAGAGCGCGACATAGGCCTCGAAAGTGCCGGGGAACTCTCCCTTCGCCAAGCCGAAAATCGGCTCGACTTGGTCAGACCAAAAGACGCGATTCGAGGCGATCTCCCACTCCCAAGTGCCGACGCTGGCTGCCTGCAATGCGAGCTTCAAGCGCGCTTCATTCCTGCGCGCAGCGTCTTCTGCTTCGCGAAAGCGTGAACGCCCTTCCGCGGATTCGAGGGCCAGCTGCTCGCCCTCCTTCAGGCTTGCGCCCAGGAACAAGGAGGTGATCGCGGCCGCAGCGACGTAGATCTGGGCAATCAGCAGGCGCGAAGAAGGGCTCTGTCCGTCCCACAGCGAGACTTCGGTGCCACCGAGCGCAGCGCCGATCGCCACGAAGCCAAGCGCCAGCAAACCGAATGCGCCGCCGCGTTGGCCGAGTCGCAGCACTCCCCACAGCAGGAGCCCGAGCAGCGCGAGCGAGCGCGTCCCGGCGGGGAGTCCACTTGCATCGTACCAAAACACGAGCCCAGCCGCGCCGATCCAAGCGAGGCCGAACAGCGCCGCTTCCCGGCGACGTAGGCGCCACAGATCGGTGGGCTCCTGCTGGCGCGCGAAGCTCACAATGAAGGGCGTCAACAACAACAGGCCGAGCGCATCCGCGGTCAGCCAGGTCCGATAAGCGTCGGGAAACGACGCGCCGAACACCCAATGACTCGTCGCGGCACCCAGCAAGGCCGCGAGCGCAGGTGCGGTTATCGCGGCAGCCACGAACACCGCCACGCGTTGCACTCGGGACGAGAGTTCCGCCGCTTCGCCTCGGCGCGACACGAGCGAAAGGGCCAGCATCACCTCGAGGCAATTGGCCGCCGCGTAGCCGGCGCTCGCGGCAGGCGAATTGGTCATTGCCAAGTTCGATACGAAGGCGACCAACCATAAGACTGCGAAGCTTGCCGCTCGCGTGCCTCGAGGAGTCAGGATTAGAAGTCCCAGCGCGACGCCGCTCGCCGGCCAAACCGTGGAAACGCGTTCCTCCGGGCTGAAGAAGCGAAAGCCGAGCTCGTAGGCCGCCGCGTGTGCCGCCGCCAGCACCAATAGGCGCGAGGGAGCACTCTGCGAGAAACGACTGACGGCACGACCGAACATCGCGGACCCCTCCTCCTCTGGCCCTGAGCGGCCACCTTCCTCTCGGGGTGCGAGAAGCCGGTCCGCCAGCATAGCCCGAGCCGGGGCAGGCGCGAAGGGGGGCGAGCGCGTCGCCCGTAAGCTCGGCAGAAGGAGACTGGGCGCGCGGGGGCGTCTAATGCCATGCTCCTCCGCCGGACATGCTCGAAGGTTTGTTACCCAGCGACGTGCGGGCGCGCTTTGGCGATCCGCGCGCCGAGATGGCGCGTTTGCTGCCCGAAGAAGAACGGCTGGTGGCCTCCGCCGTCGCAAAACGGCGGCATGAGTTCAGTCATGGGCGTGCCTTGGCTCGCGCGCTATTGGCGGAGTTCGGGGTTCCGGAGGCTCCGTTATTGTCTGGGCCGCAGCGTGAGCCGCTCTGGCCGTCCGGGTTGGTTGGAAGTGTGACGCACACTGATGGGCTGTGCGTGGTGGCTGTGGCCGAGAGCGAGCGCTACGCCGGGATCGGCGTCGACGTGGAGCCCGACGCGCCACTCGAAGACGCTTTGGCCGCCCGCATCTGCTTGCCGGAGGAGCGCGTACGGCTTGCTGCGCAGGACTTCTGCGAGCCAGCGGTGGCTACACGCTTGGTGTTTTCCGCCAAGGAGGCCGTGTACAAGTGTCAGTTCTATCTGACGCGACGCTTTCTCTGGTTCCCCGACGTTGAGATATGGTTGGAGCCTGCTGGGGATTTTCGGGTTCGAATCCTTGCGGAGGTTACGGAACTCGGCGACGGGGCGCGCTTCGTGGGCCGTTGGGCGCGGCGCGGAGGATTCTTGCTAACCGCCGTTTGGCTCGCGCGCGATGCGGGCTGAGCGGGCGCGTTGGGCGCGGGGCGTGCTTCACGCTTGCGATCCGCGGTGGAGTTGCCATGCCACATACGCCCACGTCCCGCATTCGGCGAGAAGCGCCTGAAACCGTTCGCGGTGGGCCTTGCGCGCCGGGCAGGGCGTGAAATCCTTCGCCGGACCCGCGAGTCGTGGGAGGCTCAGGCCGAAGCCGTATGTCGAGCAGGAACGAGACGCAAGCGCTGACGACCGGCGACTTTTTGGAGAACGCCTGGAGCCGTGACACGGCGCTCGCTGACGAGCGCGACGATCTGGTCGGCGTGACCTTGA
>JAEUAF010000006.1 GCA_019695485.1 Sorangium sp. | reverse complement strand
TTCTGTTCAGCCTGCCGGTCGCGCGCGTCCGCCTCTTTCTCGCCAAAACGCTGGCGGCAGGCGCCATGCTGTCGGCGGCGGTGCTGCTCGGTGAGGGGTCGCGCTGGCTGGTGCAGCTCGCGAATCCAACCTCGTTCGGCGGGCACACCTTCCGCTTCGACTGGGCGCTGACAAGTCTCGTCTCAGGCCTCGTGGTCGCGTGGGTCGAGCTCGGCTACGGGCTGTTCCTTGGGATCTTCCGCCGCTTCGGCCTCTTGCTCTGCGCGTTCGCGTGGACAGCCCTGGAGCTTCTGGAACGGGAGTGGCCACGGCTGCGCTCGCTGAACCCGCTCGAGCTCCTTCACCTGGAGTTTTACGGAACGACGCCACTACTGCACTGGCGACTGTTCGGGGGACATGCCCTGGCCGCATCGTGCCTCGCGCTGGTCTCGGCTGCGGTGTGGGTCGGGCCGACCGAGCGCTTTGCCAACGCCTTCGCGCACGCGCTCAACTCGATTTGGATGAAATGGCTCTTCGGCCTGAGCCTGATGGGCGCGCTCGGTCTCATTGGCTTCTTGGCCGCCAAGAAGTCGGAAGCCGAGCCGGCCCGATTCGGCGTTCCGTCGGAGCAAGACGCGCCGGAGGCTCGTCACGAAAGCAGGTACTACGCCTTTCGCTACCGGGCTCCATTCCGCGCGCGCGTCGAGCGTCTGGCGCTGCGCGCCGATCAGGCCTTCACGCGAGTGACAGCACGTCTCGCTGCCGCTGCGTCCTCGGACAAGATCCAAGTGAACCTACTCAAGTCGAGTGGCAGGCACGCCGGAAGCGCAACCTGGAACGCGATCCGCATGGATTTCAGCGCGGCCTATGACGACGAGAACCTGCTTCGTACGCTCACGCACGAGACGACGCACGTCATCGCGCTGCGCGTCTCGGACCGCAGACTCGAATCCGAGGCGCAGACCCTGCGCTTCTTCGACGAAGGGTTAGCCGAGCAGCTCGCCTTCGAAGTCGCGCCGGACCAGAGTTGGCTGCGCGGGCGTTGGCTGCTCGCCGCGCTGGCTCGCTCGCGAACTCGCTTTGAATTCGTGGATCTGCTCGACTTCGCGACCTTCACGCGCCGCTTCGGCGAAGCTGCCATCTACCCGCTCGGGCTGACTTGGGTTCGCTCACTGCAAGATGTGTGTGGTGAGCGCGCCCCCGCGCGGCTACTCGCCACACTCGCGACACCGCAAGCGACGCTCGACCGCGCAGGGCAGGCGCTGCTTCAGAGCACACTACAGGCCATTCACTGCGACCTCGGCGCAGTGAACAACCGTTGGAGTGAGGAGTTGGACCGGGCAACTCGCGAGCAAGAAGCCGCCATCGAGCGGGTGCCGGTGCTCAGCGGCGGGGTACTCCGCGCAGTTGACGAGGACGTGATCGTTCGCGCGGAACTCAGCGGCAAGCCCTTCGACGGCGCGGTTTACCACTTGAACGTGCGCGCCCGTTCAGAGTCCGCCATCGAAGACCAACTCACGCTTTCGGCAACGCCACGCAGCGACGGCGCCCTGGAATTCGAAGTGCCTGAAGACTATGTCGTCAACGGCAAGATTCAATTCCAGTTCGCCGTCGGGTGGCTCGAGGAGCGCGCCTTCCTAGAGCACTTCCAGGAATGGCGCGACAGCCCGGTTCCGTGAAGAGCGCGGCAAGCTCGCCCCGCGCAGGCCCTACTCCGCTTCTTCCTCTGCCGCGTGCTCGCGCACGTGAGCCGCGAACTTTGCGCGCTGCTCGGGAGTGAGCACGGCCAGAATTGTTTCGACGAATTCGATGCGCATGTTGGCCATCGCTTTCACCATTTCGGGTGCCTGCGTGCCAACGCCCGCCTTCTTGGCATCGAACTTATCGCTAACGAAAGCGTCACCGATCGCCGCCATGTGCTTTTCAGCTGCGGCCATCTTGTCCTTCATCGCGGTGTGGCGGGCCTTCATTTGGGCCTCGAGCTTGACGTGAATCTTCTCCTTTTGCTCCGCGGTGAGACCGAGCGCGTCGCCCAGCTGCATCAACGGACCGCCGTGCTCCATCCCGCCTGGACCGTGCTCCATCCCGCCCGGACCGCCGTGCTCCATCCCGCCGGGGCCTTTGCCTTCGTGCTCGTGACCAGGGCCTTTGCCTTCGTGCTCGTGACCGGGCCCTTTGCCTTCGTGCTCGTGGCCGCCTTCGTGCTCGTGCTCACCGAAGCCGTGCGCGTGCATCTCTTTGCCCTTCTCGCGCATGACTTCGACGAGCTTCTTGCGTTGCTCCACGTCGAGCGTCTTGTAGAGACGGTTCATCGCATCCTGAACGCTCGGCTGCGTCCCTGCGACCGCCGCGGTTAGCGCGCGAATGTCGGCATCGGTCTTGGCGTGATCAATCTTTCCCGCCAAAACCCCATCGGCGACGTCGCCCTCGAGCTTCTCGCGCGGAGCTTTGGCTGCCTCGTGCGTCTTCAGAAGATCGGCCTCGATGCCATCTACGGCGGTCTTCTGCTCAGGCTTGAGCACTAGCGAATCTAGGCTTGCCATGAACATGGCTGCCATGCCGTGGCCTGCGTGGTGCTTGGGCGCAGCAGCTGGCGGCGCTTCCGCGGGGGGTGCGCTCGGAGGGGGTGTCACTGCAACTGCAGGCGGCGTGGTGGCTGCCGGGGCTGGAGCTGGAGCTGGCGCCGCTGCAACGGGAGCTGGAGCTGGCGGCGGTGTGCTCGCCATGCAACCTGCAAAGACGCCCGTCGTGAGTGCAACGAGAGCAACCTGACTCGCCTGGAACGGAATGCATTTTCTCATCGTGTTCTCCGCGCGCAGCCTGCACCGATTTCCGAGCACGGAGCAATCACCTCGGCCGCAACTGTGACTCGCCGGCGTCGCCAATTTGTTCAATGACTTCAAGTTTTTGGCGGCTGCATGCGGGGGGGCCGACCCAGATTCTTCAGGAAAGCGCCCGAGCGCTGTCGATCTCCGCGCCGGCCATTCGTCGACAGGGCAGACCCGACTTCAACCCGGAGCTGCGATGACCTTCACTAACGCCCCATCTAGCCCAGATTTTACGGCGACGCCGCGCGCGCCTTCAACCTCACATCGGCGGAATGCGACGGTCGCTCGGCTCGTGCTCGGCGCCGCCTTTTTGGTCTTCGGGCTCAACGGTTTTCTGAACTTCTTGCCACGCCCAGCAGGGCCCGTTCCAGAGGGCGCGGCGGCGTTTGGTGCCGCGTTGCTGCGCACTGGCTACATGTTTCCGCTCGTCAAAGGCACTGAAGTCGTGTGTGGCGTGCTGCTCGTCCGCAACCGCTTCGTGCCGCTCGGTCTCACCATGCTCGCTCCCGTGCTCGTCAACATCCTCGCGTTTCACGCGTTCCTCGCGCCGGGGCAGCTCGCGATTCCCGCGGCCCTCGTGGTTCTCGAACTCTATCTCGCGTGGGCCCACCGCGACGCGTTCGCGCCCATGCTGCGCCAGCGCGCGACGCCCGTCTCGAGGTGAGCCATGCTGACCCGCCGATCACTGCTACAAGGGCCTCTCCGCCCGGAACTTTGGCGTTTTGCTCGGAGCAAGCGAAGGCAATGCCCACAGCAAGGCATCACGACATTAATGACTCAACATGCCTGGACGTCACCGCGCCCTCCCGAAATCTGCCGAGACTTTTGGAGCGCTGCCCACATCACTTCACCCTAGAACCCACGCCGTAAGGAGAGTTTTTCATGCGATTCATGGTCATGCACAAGGTCGACGCCACGATGGAAGCCGGGGAGCGCCCGAGCGAAGCGATCATTCGGGAGATGGGCGAGCTCGTTCAAGGATCACTCAAGAGCGGAGTTTTTCTGAACGGCGCCGGCCTACACCGCAGTGCCGAGCGCGTGCGAGTCGACTTCAAGGCGGGGGCGCGCACGCTCACGAAGGGTCCATTTACGGGCAAGAACGAGCTCATCTTCGCCTGCTTCATGCTGAAGGCCGCGTCACGCGAGCAAGCCAGCGAACAAGCCGCGCTCTTCGCAAATATCCTAGGCGACGTCGAGATCGAAATAGGGCCGGTGGTCGAGCCTTGGGATCTCGGGTTCGTTCCGAAGCCAGCCACGCTCGACGGCGGGCGCTTTCTGCTGCTCGTGAAAGGCAACGCCCGCACCGAGCAAGGCTTGCCCGACACCAGCACGCTGGCCAAGTTGGGCGAGCTCGAGAAACGCCTCAGCGCAGACGGCAGCCTACTCGCCGCCGAGATCTTGGCTCCGAGTTCGCGTGGCGCGCGTCTCCCTTCCACACCCAAGGAAAAGCGCACGTGGATCGACGGCCCGTTCGCTGAATCGAAAGAGCTGATTGCGGGTTTCTCGATTCTGAGCCTGCCATCCAAGCAAGCAGCCCTGGCTTGGGCCGACAAATATGCGGCGATCCTGCGCGGCAACGAGGTGGACGTGCGCGAGCTGTTGGAGCGCGGCTGAACTGAACGCGCGAGCGCGTCCGCGCGCTCAACCGGGAGTGACCATGTCGCAGCCGCGCGGAGTGGTCACTCTCAACGTGCCGTGCGCGAGCTCCCCCTGCGACGCGCTCACCACGCGAACAATCACGAGCACGTTCGACGGCGGGTTCTGCACTTGAACCACGATGCCCAATTGACTGCCTGCCTTCAGCAAGTGGACCTCGCCCCCGGAGATGCGGGCTCCGTCGGAGGGCAACACGTCCACGGGGTTGACCGTCGCCTCGGCTGAGCAGCGCTCGGCGATGGTGCTGCTTTCGACGCGAACATCGTCGAGCTCGCCAAAGTCACCCGGCATAGTGAGCAGAAGGCGCGACTCCGCAAACCCCGTGCGGCAAACGATAGCCACAGAACGGTCGCTGTCGTCGTGGCACTCGCCGAAGCGCGTATCGATGGCGTCGCCACAGCCGTCGCCATCGCTGTCGGCGTTCAGGGGATCGGTGCCGAGGGCGCGCTCGTCACCGTCTGCCAACCCGTCGTCGTCGCTGTCGACGTCCAGAAAATCCGGGGCTCGGTCGGCATCGGTGTCGCGCGGCTCTGCGCACGAGGATGAAGCGGCCGCCTCCTCGGCGTCGGACAGGCCGTCGCCGTCAGCATCCAGGTCGAGATAATCGGGAACACCGTCGGCGTCGGTGTCGCGCGAGGCTTCTCCGGATCCGGCGTAGCCTTCGTTGAGGTCCGAAATTCCGTCTCGATCCGCGTCCTCTTCACATGCCCTCGCCTCGAAGCTCCATGTGCTGAGCGCAGCATCGGTGGGCACACACGGACTGACGCCGCTCGCAGCACCCAAGGGCGCTCCAGCGCTCGACCCGATGCTGGCTCCTGCGCTCTGAGCAGGGGAGCCTCCGAGACCATTTGCGCCGCCCATGCTCTGCCCACTCCCAGCAACGAAGCCCCCACCCGCGGAACTTCCACCGAACTCCGCTCGCGCTGCGCCGCCGCCAGCGGTCGCTTCATCATGAGCGTGAGCGCAGCCGACGAGCGTCAGCGCCTGCACCAACCCGACGAGAACGCTCTCTCTTGCCAAAACCCGCATCGCCAAACCCAAAATCCACCTTATCACCAAGACTCGGGCGACCGCCCGGCATTCGGAGGGGGTCTCAGCTGCCCCAGGCGCCGTTAGAATTGGAAGGAACGCAGCTGGCGCTCGAGTTTTTCGAGTCGGGCGTGGAGCATCGCCACTACCTCGTCGACCTGGCGAGCCCGCCCAACACTCGAGCGCAGGGCGCCCTCGAACGTGTCCAAGCTCTGGGCGATGCGGGCGCGGTCGCCACTTTGCGTGGCGCTCGCGCTGGCGATGGCGGTGAGGCGCGCCGTCATCGAGCGCACGGTCTCGGCGATGGCGTGGCTGGCCGCGGTCTGCGCCTCGATCGAACGCCGCACTTCGTCGCCGACTCTGCGCACTTGCTCGATCGCGCTCGCCAGCTGTTCTTGCGCGTGACGCTGTGCGAGCGTCGCATCCTCGATATGGCTGGTTGCGCGATTGACCTCGGCCAAGGCCTGACGAACACCGCGTAGGCCGCTGGCCTGATGCCGGGTCGCTTGCGCGATTTCGCGAACCTTTTGTTCCGCCTGCCCGGAGCTCTGAATGATGATGTCCAAACGCCGCCCGGCTTCCGTCGAACGGCGCGCGCCTTGCAGCACCGTCTGCTGGCCGCGTTCGACGGCTTGCACGGCCTCTTGGATGTCAGCCTGCACTGCTTGCACGAGATTCGTAATCTCCCGCGTCGATGCCGCCGTCTCCAAGGCCAGCTCCTTCACGCGGCCGGCCACGATAGCGAAGCTCTTGCCGTGCTCACCCGCTTGCGCGGCAATGATCGATGCGTTGATGGAGAGCAGCTCGGTGTCGCGCGTCACGCCTTCAATCACGCGCACCACCTGACCGATGGCCTCGGAACGACCCGCGAGCCCCTGCACGGCGACATCCACGGCCGAGAAGCTTAGTTGGATCTCGCGCGTCGCCCCAATCGTCTCCTGAACGGCCTGGCGACCCGCCTCGGCGGCCTCGATCGCCTCCTGCGCACGCTTCTCGCCCCCGGCCGCGCCTTCTGCAACTTGCTCGATCGAGCTGCCGAAGGCTTCGATCGAACCCGTCGTGCGGCTCACGTTGTCCGAGAGTTCGTGCGTACTGTCCGCCGTCGCACTCACCTGCCGCCCCATCTGCTCGACCTCGGAGCTTGCGTGCTCGATGGTGCGAGTGAGCGTCGCGAGGTGCTCGGCGATCTGAAAGATCTGATTGTCGAGGCTAGTCAGCGACGCGCTGGTTTCGCTGGCAGCGCGTGAGATGTCACGCGTGCTCGCGCTCACGTTCGCCATCGAGTCGGTCATCTGCACGATGGCACCCGAGCCGTGGCGTACGGCCTGTTCTTGCCCCTGGCTCTCCCGTAACAAGTCCGCGCTGTCTCCGCTCAAGCGCTGCGTTACTTGCGAGAGCGCAATCGTGGTCTCGACGATCTCGCGTAACAGCGAATGCAGCCACGACAGCGTGCTGTCGATCGACTGACTGAAGCGCACGAACTCTTCGGGGTACCAGGGCCGCGGCGTCAGCGGTCGCAAGCGGAGCTCGCCGCCCGCGATGCCTTCGACCAGAGCCGAGAGCCGCGCCAGCGGTGTGGCCACTAGGCGCGCCGAGACCAGCGCCAGAAATAGAGCCAGCGCCAAGCCCCCCAACGCCACGACTCCGGACGCCGAAAGCGCGTGCCGCGCGCGCTCCTGCACGAGCCTGGCCGGCCAGCGGCTGAAAGCCGACCAGCTCACGATCTGGGAAGGGATTCTGACGCTCACGCCGAGGCAGGGCGAGCCGTCGACGTCGAGGCCACGCCGTCGCTCGGGCGCGTCGCCGTCCGGAGCTCGAAATAGCCCTAGCTGCCCGAAGCCGCTGAAATTCGCCCAGGGCGCGTCCCCACTCGTGGCCACCGCCGTACTCGAGCCGTCCAACACCACCGCGGCGAGGCCGGGCGCGGCGCGAGTCACATGCTCCACGGCGTGCGCAACCATCGCGACGTCGACGCCTGCGATCACGACACCGAGGGTATGCCCCTTCCGATCACGCACGCGCGCTGCGAGGATCACAGCGAGGCGCCCGTAAGTCTTGGAGCGTAGCAAGTCCGACGCAGCAAAGTCCGCGCCGGCTAAAATGCGTTTGAAGTAGTCGCGCTCGCGATACACGCCATGGGCGGGCGACGGCTCGACAGGAAACGCGCCTAGCGTTGTCCCGTCGAGGTCCGTCATCTTAGCCCCATAAAACCCGGAAAAGACCGACACGAATTCGGCAGTCGCGCGCTCGACGGTCGCCGTCGAAACATCTCCACGCGCGCCAAGCTCGAGCGCCAAACCGCGCACGGCCTCGGCGCGTGCGTCCAAGAAACGTCCCACCTCGCGAGCCAGCGACGTGCTGGCGAGCAGCGTCTCGCGTTCCGCACGGGCGTTCTCCGACTCGTTCCAGGCACGAATCTGGAATGCGCCCAGCAGTGCCGCTGGCAAGATCGCCGCACAGGTGAACAACGCGAACAAGAGCACTCGTAGGCGCGGTCGAGCTATGCGGAAGCGGACATCGGAAGCAGTCACTCTGACGCGAAACCCGTGAACGTCGTTACGCGGGCGCCCCCTCTGGGCGTCCCCCCTTTAGTATCTCGGAGCGCTTCCGCTGTCGACTCGGGCCGGATGACGGACGCCTTCAGCCCCGCCGGTCAGCCATTTGACGATGAAACGGGTCGGCCCCGATCGTCCCCGCGAGCTCCCCTAGATAGGCGCTCGAAGCCACATGCGAGAGTCGCTCGCGGGCCACGCGACGGCGTGATTCGAAGTCGAAGTCGCGGCTGGCGAGCGTGCCACGATAGCCCTCCAGGGCCAGAAGATGACGCTGCCAAAGCGCGGTCTCGCGCTGCTGCTTGGTAGCTAGCCGCGACTGGTACCAGTCGCTCGCGAGCGTGGCCTCTCGCGAAAACAGCTTCACGAAGTTTGGATCCTCGCGAGACATGCCTTCATGGCTGCCGTGGACCATCAAGTTCAACAACGCCTTCAAAGGCGGACAGGCCGCCTCCACGCTGCCGTCGGCGAAGTAGCTCTCGGCGACGCGCGTCTGGGTCTCGACGATCGCGTCCACGCCAGCCACGAAGTCGTCTAGGCCCTGGCGTTCGGGACGCAGCATGTCTTCGGTCAACACGCCACTCGGTGTCTCGAACAGACGGCCCAGGAAGTGATCCACGAAGCGCGACGTGATGCGATATCCGAGGCGACTCGCCAGCACCTTGCGTCCGTCCGCCTCGAAATCGAGCACCTTCTCCAAGTAGCCATTCTCGAGCAGAAACCGCGGTTGTCGCTCGGCGACGCTCATGCGACACCAGATCTCGGGCACTAGCATGCTGATGTCGTGATCAACGCGATAGTTTGGGCCGATGTAGCCGGCGGCACTCGTGAAGCCCGCGTACCCGGTCAGGATCGCGGCGAGCAGCGCGTTGTTCATGTCGACCACCGGCCACACCGCGTTGAAGGGCCCTTTCGTGAGCGCACCTTCGCTGCCGAAGCCCGTGGTCGACGGCGACTTTCCGGTGAGGCTGCTCATGAAATCCATGAACAGCTCAGGCAGCTCTTGATAGTGAATCGGGCTGTAAACGGCCAGCGGCGGCAGCCCAATCGCGGCCTGTCCACGGCTGGCGCGACGCCCCGCGAGCACGGCGTGCACGGCGGCGAGCAGCGGGCGATCCATCGGAACCCCGACCTCGAGGCGCGCGCCCATTTCGGCGATGTGCGTCGCGCGGTGATTCGCGCGATCGGGGCGGCGCTGCAGGTAACGCGGGTTCTTCGAAGGCTTGCCATCGACGAGGCGCGGATGCGCGGATGACACGACGTAGCCGGGGCTGGGCTTTTCACAAAAGTCCGTGAGCAAGCGCTGCATGCTGGGCCCGAAGCGGTCAAACTCCGTCAGGTGGTCGAGCAGGCCTTGCACCTGCGTCTGGCCGAGCGGCTCGAAGTTCGTGATGAACGTGTCGGGGGTCGCGATGTCTGCCTCGGCCTGAAGATCGAACCCGCGATGAATCGCGTCGTCCGGGCGCTGGAACAACTGCTCTTCGCAGTTTGCAACAATCTTCACGCTCTGGTTCTCGTACTCGGACGAGAAGCCCGGAACACTCTTGCGGGGAACGACGAGCGACGCCGTAATATCGTCTTCGACTTGCACCTTGTCGGCGGGATGAAAATCCGGGCGCAGCTTGTACATGCGCCAGGCGGTGGCACCAGGCTCGAAGCCCACGCGCAAGTACCCCGTCAGCAAGCGCTGGTCCTCGAACTTGAGCTCGTGGCCAGGGAAACCATTGACACGATCGACGCCAAAGTGCGAGCGCCAGGCTGTCCCCCATTCCGGGCGGTAGTAGCGTTTCACGACGAAGAGCAGCTGCCGAATCGTCTGCGGCAACGCGCGCAGCCAGGCGTTGTGCTCCTCGGTGTAGTCACGATTCGGCGTGAACAACTTGATGACCGAGCCCAGTGAACGTTCGGCACTCAGCACGGGACGCTTCGCTCCGGGGGGCGGTTCGCCGAGATAGATCCGAGAGAAGTCGCGGTTGACGATCTCCGCCACGACGTCCAGATCGCGCTCGAAGTCTTTCACGAAGATCGGCGCTGGGCGGATCATCGGCATCAGCGACTTGGAGATCTCGGATTTTCCACCGCCCGAAACGGTGCAAGGCTTGTGACACAGCACGCCTTCTCCGCGCGAGCCGATCAGTCGCCACGCGGTGCCGCCGAGCTGCTTCTCGAGGCGCACCTTGTAGCCGGAGGGCAAGATGTAGACGTCGTTCGCACGCAGCACGATGTCCTTCTGGCCCTTGCTGCTCTGCCAGCGCACGCAGCCATCCAGAACGCTGAACTCAGCGTCCTCTGGCACATAGAAAATGTCTGGGTAGCGGCGGTCCACCGCGTAGCGCTCAGCCTTGACGTCGACCTGGTCGCCCAAGATTTGCATGGCCTTTTCGAACTTCGTGCCGTTGAGCGCGGGCGCTGATTTTGCCTGGAAGTGTTGCCCGAGCACGTAGCTCGGATAGGCAATGGCGCCGCCCGAGTGCTCCTCTTCGCACAAGCCATAGAGGTTCGCTGCGTAGCTGATCTGGGTCTTCACCTCCTTCTTGCAATAGCCGTAGTAGTTGTCGGCGATCACGGTCACGATGACACCGCGCTCGTCGCGACACGTCACCTTGAACGCGCGGCCTCCATTGTAGAGCTCCCCCTCGTCCCGATAGCACATGCCATCGTGTTGCTGGCGGGGCGTGGCGAGATCGAACGGCGGCAACCCGAGATCCTTTTTCCGCGACCCAACCAAGTGCGGCGCCAAGATCACGCAGCCCGTGTGCCCGCTCCAACCAAGACCATCGAGCGCCGCATCGTTCTCCGGCAAGAAGGGATCGCCGGCGTTTCCGAAGATGCTCTCGACGAAGTCGAGGTTACTAACCAAAGTTCCAGGCGCAAAGAAACGCACCTCCATCGTCTTTGCGAGATCTGTCGCCGTCGCTGGGCACACCAACGGGCGCATCAGCAACGACACGAACAAGTGCGCCGCCGCCGGCTGATCGGCGGTGTACGGCACGACCAAGAGTTCCTTCGGCGGATTCAGAGCTGCGGTCAGCAGGCGAGCAAACGCTTGCTTTGGGACGGCCAATTTGTCCGCCGGAATGGGAAAGCCGCCTTCAGCCACGTGAAAGACACCCTGTGTGGTGCGGCGGTCGTTCGATGGATTGTGAAGGACACCCTGCGCCAGACGATAGGAGGTCAAGTAGGGTGACGAAAAGCGATCCGCTGTGGAGGGAAGCGAGAGCTTCCGACCTAGCCCAGGTCGATCGAGAACGAGCGTCCGACCAGGGAGTCGCGGGGCATCACCCGGCACGTCGGCGAGGTAGGCGTCGAGAAACGACTGAATCCGTTGATCGATGGGGCACTGCGGCCAACCCAAGAGCTCGTCTTTTTGGCAGTGGGTCCGCAGTAGGGGACCCGCAATTTCGAGAAAGGACGCATCGTCGCCCGCTCGCACGGCGGGCTCACCCAGCGCTGAGAGTTTGAGGTTGATGTAGCGACCGAGGTCGAGATCTTCGGTGCCGCGGGAGGTGGGCGTTGTCGATGACTTCATGGCGCGCGGGCTCAGTGCACGCCGCGTACCACGCGCCCGAGGCTCGCTTTGTCGAGCGGAAACTCGCCGCGAAACAGCTCCGAAACCCGCCCTACGCGCAAATTTCTCGCGAGCCCAGCAATTGCTGCTGGGCTTGCGTCAAGCACCCGGTCGTCCGTCCGCGAGATGCCGCGAGGAGAGCTGCGCGCGGTTTTCGACATCGTCGATCACTCGCTGCGCGGCGTGACGCCTGAGCGGCGGGCGTCGCGCGACTTAGCGAGCGCGACGACGGCCAGCGAACGCGAGGCCGAGAGCGAACACGCCCAACGTCAACGCTGCGTTGCCTGCGGGTGTGCCCGGTGCCGCTACGCGACAACCGCCACTATTCGACGACGATGAGGAAGTCGCTCCTGCAGTAGACGTGGCGCCCGCCGCTGCCGTCGCTCCGCCCGTTGCCGCCGCTCCGCCCGCTGCCGTCGCTCCGCCCGCTGCGCTGGCGCCACCTTTGGCCGCCATGCCGCCATTGGCGCTCGCACCGCCTGCCGCGTTCGCTCCGCCACTTCCTGCGGGCGCATCCGAAGCCTTGGTGAAGGTGCAATAGACACCAATGCACGTGGCGCCTTGAGCCCTGCACTTGCAGTTATCGTTGGTGGTGCACCAACCGTCGGAGCCTTTGGAATTCGTCCCGGCGGGGTTGCAGGTATATAGTTTGGTGCCGACGGGGCTAGAATTCAGCTTGCCCCAGTTGCAGACGTCGCCACCGCAGACGTCACCACCACCTGGACAGTCCGTATCGTTGTAGCAAGGCTCGCCATCAGCGAGCGCAGCGGCGGCGACGAACAGGGTTGCGGAACCAATCAGCGTTGCGAACGAACGGCGCAGGAATCCAGTCATCGGCGTAACCTCCGAGAGCTCTCTACCACCGGACAGCCACGCAGAAAGCACTTTTCCGATCCGAACCGCCCAATCCGGGCATAGGGGATCAGTGCTCAAAATTCGTCCGGTCTCGGCCTTCTCGCCCGACCGAGGCCGATTTGCATAGCGCGTCGATCGCCTGCAAATCCGCTACAGCGACCCGGCGAGTACCGAGTACCAACGCCCGCCCAAGATCACGTCGCCAGCCTCGTTCGGGTGCCAGGTGTCCTTGAGCAAGGCGGTCTTGTAGCTGCTGTTCGCCGCGAATGGTGCGTACATGTCGACTAGCAGAATGTGTTTACCCGCGTCGGCGCGGGCTTTGACGACCGCGGGGATCGTGGCGTTATAGGTTTGTAGGCGCGTGTTCAGAGCGTCGTCTTGGGAGGGGATCGGCTGCGCCACCACGAGCAGCACATTGGGCAGCTGCGCATAGATACTGTCGATCAAGGCGCCAAGCCGCACGGGAGCATTGGCGAGGTCATAGTTGTCGATGGCGTCGTTGGTGCCGATCATCAAGGTCACGATGTGCGGCGTAAACTTTGGCATCACCGTCGCCACCAAGGGCGAGATCCCACTGCGGCTCGGTGTTGGCGCGATAGTGAACCCGCTATGCCCTTCGTGATTGGGCGGGAAGGCCACACCGTCGACTGTGGCGGGCCCATTCGACCCAGTGCCGACGAAGGTGATGTTCTTGCCGGCTTGGTGCGCTAAGCGAAACAGTTCGACGCGGTAGCTGCCGGCCGTGCCGTAGCCGTCGGTGATCGAATCGCCGAACGGCATGATCTTGCAGGGGCTGCCGTTGGTGGGACAGGGCCGATATGCGCTGCTGGCACCCGCGGCGCCCGCCGATCCACCCGCGCTCGACCGACCGCCGCTTGTCGTCGTGCCGCCGCCTGTCGTCGTGCCGCCGCTAGCCGACGTGCCGCCGCTGGAAGCTCTACCCGCCTCCACGGCCACTCCACCCGTGGCGCCGACCCCGCCTGCAGCGACGGCGCCACCCACCGCGCGCGCGCCGCCCGCTT
>JAEUAF010000909.1 GCA_019695485.1 Sorangium sp. | reverse complement strand
GAAGCGCGCCCACGAACATTGTGATGACTTTCGCCGTTTGGACGCCGTCGGCAACCCAATTCCCTCACCGCGCACCGCTACTGAGCTGTCTTGCTCAATAAGTTGAGCGAATTTAACGGATTGCCCGGGCGTCCCAGCGATGCCCGCGGTCGCTTCCGGCTGACATCGGGGGCTCGCCTGGGCCGCCGCGCTCTCAAGGTTCGGCCCCGAAGGCGCGGAGCTGGGGGTGCAGGCCGTCGCGCAGCGCGGCCGTGTAGTCGCCGATTTCCGCCTTCGTATAGCGAGCCGAGAAGTGTGACAGCACGAGCTCGCGATTTTGGAACGAGCCGCGGCGCTGCACGATCTCGTCGAGGTGCACATGGCCCATTCTGCGAGCTTCTTCGACGGATACGCGCTGGTCGAGGAAGCTTGCCTCCAGGACTAGCGTGTCCGCGCGATAGAGGGCTGGTTCTCGCTCGAGCACGTCAACGCGCGTGTCGCCCGAGAATGCCAGCAGCGGCGTTTCATAGCTCTCTTCGAGCTCGACGCCCTGCTTGCGAAGTTCGGACAGCGCGCCGCCCTCACGGCCGCGAAACTCGGGCCGCAGTCGGTGTCGTCGCTCCCACACCACGTAGCCTTGACTGGGCACTCGGTGCAGGGTCTCGAAAGGCCGCACGACGCGCGTGCCCGACAGCGGGAATTCAGCCCCAGGTTCGAGCGGTACGATGCGGCGTGGGATGGGGTTCCCGTCGATCGCCCCGGCCGCATTGAAAAGGCGCTCCACGGCGTCGCCGATCGGCTTGGGCACCACATAAATCCCCGCTTCCATCTTCAGCATGGCGCGCCGCGCGGCATGTTGTGGCAGGGCTCCCGCGTGATCCAAGTGTCCGTGGCTGACGAGTACGACTCGCTGATTTACCGCTGTGCTGGAGCAACGACCCATGTCCAGCACTAGGTGCAGGCTCGGCACCTCGATGGATGTTTCGACGCCCGCGACGCTAACGCCGAGGAGCGACAAGGGTTCGCGCGCCATGCTTCCCATCATCCGAGCGCGACGCGCCGTCGGCAAGGGCTCTGCCTCGGCACGCGTGAAGCTTGACCGAGCTGTTGCCGACGGATTAAGTGGCTCCCATGCTGGGAGTGAGGCTGGTTCGCGTTCTGAGTGGTGCGTGTTTGCTAACTGCGTGCGGCCGAGCTGGCTCGCCTGGTGCGGCGGAGTCGCCAACGCCGACTCCCGCGGCGGCGACGCCGGCGGCAAAAAAGGGCCCGGTCGACTTTGCGGCCTTGGAAGCCCGTGAGGCGGATGCGCAGAAGCCGCTGCCCTTCGCTTCCAAGGACGGTAGCCTTCACGGAACCATCGAGGGCAACGCCCCGCCGAAGGTTTCCTACCACGAAGGGTTCATGGAGGTCGCCGCGTCGATTGGTTCGGAAACCCCCGTGGACTGCATGGTTTACGACCAGGACATCCGTGTCGGCGCCTCCCTCAGCAGCGTGCTTGCGAGTATCACCCAGCAAGGCAAGGCGACCCTCGTCAAGATCGGCGTCGACTCGGTCGAAGCCATGGGCGACGCGGGCGGCGTGTATGCGACTGGCATCTATCAAACAGTCCAAAACGGACAGCAGGCCGTCGGAAGCTTGAAGATCTTCCTGCACGGTAGCCTCGAGCACGGCGTCATGTGTCTGCACGACGAGGTCGGCTATCGAAAGACCTTCGCGCGCGTCACCCGCGGGCTCGTCGAGAGCCTCAAGTTTCCTTCGCAGTTCAACAAACCGCGCCTCGTCGAGATCGTGCGTTTCAAGATTGGCGAGCAACCTGTGGGTTACTCGCAGTCGACCGTGGTCGACATGCCGAACGGCGTCAGGTTGAGCATCTCGGCCTCGTCGCGGCTGCTGCCTGTAGCAGCGGCGGAGGTTTCGACCAGCGACAGTCTCAGTATTCTGGGCTTGGATGCGGAGCATCGCATCGTGACGGGCAAGTACAGCGAGCACGAAGGGGCCACCGAAAGCCTCGTCCTGGATCTCACCCGGGCTGACAAGAATCGCTACCACTACGAGGGGAAAGCGCACCAAAAGCCGCTCACGGGCGAGTTTACGACCAAGGACAAGAAGGGCCTCTTGGCCTCGATTGCGCGCGATCTCCAAATCGCCGAGCTCGCGCGGGACAAGAAGAGCAAGGTCTTGAAGCTCGAGGAATACTCGCCCGACTCTGACCCGACGCGGACGGAGACGGTGTCGGCGAACGTCAACGGAGCTGCTCGTCGCGTCAAGCTGACCTGGGGCGGTGTCACGGTCGAAGAGCAGCTCGGGGACGACGGGTTCGCCGTGAGCGGGCAAGCGCAGCTCGGCAAGATCACGCTTTCGC
Source organism: Sorangium sp. (assembly GCA_019695485.1). Taxonomy (GTDB): domain Bacteria; phylum Myxococcota_A; class Polyangia; order Polyangiales; family Polyangiaceae; genus PMG-095. Next base: position 1,585 of record JAEUAF010000909.1, on the reverse strand, counting down.
TGGATCGGCTCGTCCGCAATGGGCAGCTCTAATGCGCGGCGCATGAGATACGCAGAACCATCGATCCGATGGTTGCTCCCGCTACCTGGAAAGCGCGCTGAGCTTTTAGGTGTGCTCGCCCTCGCCGCGGGCTGCGCTGGCGCGCGGGCGCAACCGCCCGACTCGGCATCGACGCCCGTGCCGCCTGCGAGCGGCGGCGCGGCGAGCGCCAAGGCGACGCCCCCGCAGCCATCCCCTGCGGCAAGCAGCGCCTCGGCGCCGAACGCCGCGCCCACCTCGGCGATTCGCGATGCACTGCGCGGCGGTGAGCTCTTCATGTCGTCGGTGCCCGTGCAGGCGAGTGACGCCGCGCTCGCGGAGGCGCGTGCTGCGCTCGGGGCGGCGGGTTCGCCGCGTGAGAAGGCGCTTGGCTTTTCGCTCTCCGTGACCCTAGAAGAGGGCGAAAGCTTCGAGCTTTTGGCCGGACGCGTGCCAGGTGCCAAGGTGCGAGGCTCGCAGGTGCGGCTGCCCTTTCGCCCACCCGCGCTGGCGTGGCGCTCGACGCCCGCCGCACGCCTGATTCAGCCCTCGTTCGTGGTCGATTTCGACAGCCCGCGGTTTCAGCCGTTTGCGACGAGCTTCGACGAGCACCTGGGGGCGACCCACGATGCGCACGCCATCGAGTCTTTCGTGAGCGGCTACATCACCCACAAGAGCTACGCCCGCGGCTTTGACATCGCTTCCGACGTCGCGAGCTCGAAAACTGGGGATTGCACTGAGCACGCGGTGCTACTCGCCGCGGCCTTGCGCCGGCGGGGCATTGCTAGCCGAGTCGTGTTTGGCTTGCTGTTCGTGTTTGGGGAGCGCTTGGATGCTTTTGGGCACGCTTGGGTGGAGGCCGACTGGGGACGCGGCCCTGAGCGCCTCGATGCGGCCGTATTCGGCATCACCGAAAAGTACCCGGTGCTCGTGCACTATTGGCCCATTGCGGCACTCGTCGACGAGGGGCCGGGCTTCTCGCGCGCTATGATCCAGCAGCATGGGGTCATCAACGTCACCCAGGTCACGTTGACGCTCGCGAGTGAGCGCCCGCCCGACAGCGCTGCGAGCGCGCGCCGCCCACGCGGCGATTCTGGCGATTGAACCGGCGCGAACGGCGCTAGGAATCGAGCCCGTCAGCGCTCGCTGACTCGTAAGAACGCAGCGTCGGGGGGCCAGCGAAGAACTGCCGAACCAGGGCCACGACCTCGGCGGCTGCGCCACTCTGGTCGTATGCCTCGCCCGCCGCGCGATCCCTCCACATAGTGATGACTAGGAACTCGCCAGCGGGCTCGACGGGCTCGAGCAATAGGCAGCCGAGGTTTCCGGCGCAGGCGCGTACCTTCGGCACCGCCGTACCGTTGTAGACGCCGCGCAACGCCTCGACTTCCCCTTCCTTGACGGCGAAAGAACCCATTCGTATCCACATCGCTATTGCTCCTCGTACGGCTCTTTGCCTGGAAACATCAGGGCGTGCTGCGCGCAAACGTCCACTCGACGCGGTGATCGCCGCCGCTCGTCAGAGTGAGCGTGTTCCCACTGCAGGTGTAGCTGCTGCTCGAAAATA
>JAEUAF010000839.1 GCA_019695485.1 Sorangium sp. | reverse complement strand
TCGAAGATCTTCGCGCTGATGCTGAGCCCCTGCGATTTGGCACCGTTCAAATTCTCGTGCTCGGCTTGAGCCGTCTGATCGAACTCAAGCGGGAACTGGGGCGCCCCAAGGACATTGCCCTACTTGCCGTTCTAGAGGCAACGCTTCGAGAACGAGAGGCGCTGAAATCGTGATGCCACGAACTGCTGCGCCGCTACGATGGACAGCATGCCAAAATCCGGATTGAGGCGCTGATCCGCCAAGGTCAAACCCGAGAAGTCGGCTGCTCGCTCGCCCACGAAGTCCCCGGTGTGCCCTGCGTGTACACGGGCGTATTGTGCTTTTGCGGCGAGGCCACGACTGCGCAGTCCGGGGCCTTGAGCTCTTGGGGATGCGATGGTGCTCCGGAGAACCCAGCTTGTCCTGCGACCTTACCGAACCTCGGCGAAGGCTGCGCAGAACAAGCTCTCGAGTGTCACTACGCTTCGGATGGCTGCACGGCACCGCCCAACAGCACGGTGTTTTGCAGGAACGGCGCGTGGGAAGAAGGGGAGGGGCTCTTATGCCACGACAAATAGCGAGCTCGCCGGCGTGGGCCGTGGCCCGCGCGCTGAACTTCGCGTGTTCCGCCGAGGGCGTCGTGGTATTCTTGGTTCGACGTGGCAAATGCCTGGCCCCCCTCCTTCGAATCCGACAGCACGCAAGTCGGTTGCGCGCTGTCGGTCGAAGAATGGCTGGCGCTGAGCGAAGACGAAGAAGGGGAATTCGTCGACGGCCGCCTGGTCGAGGAGGAAGCGCCCGATTTCACGCACGAGCTCACCGTCTCGTGGCTGATTCGCGTCATCGGCGTGTGGCTCGCAGGGCGCGGATTCGTGGTGGGCTCAGAACTGAAAATCCTGACCGCCGCTAATCGGGGGCGAAAGCCCGATCTCGCTGTGATCTTGCCAGGCAGCAAAGCCCCGCCGCGCACTGGCCCATTGCGTGAGCCTCCCGACATTTTGATCGAGGTCGTCACGCCTACGCCGCGCGACGAACGCCGCGATCGCATCGAAAAAATGTCCGAGTACGCGCGCTTCGGCGTGCCCTACTTTTGGCTAGTCGATCCAACTTTGGGCGCGGTCGAGATTTTCGAGCGCACACCAGCGGGAAACTACCAAAAGCTCGTGGGCGTAACCGCAGGCAGCATCGACCCGGTCCCAGGCTGCCCAGGCCTCGTCGTGGACGTGGACGCACTTTGGGCAGAGCTCGCGCGTTTGCGCGACGAGGAGTGAGCGGCAGGGAAACCGGCGACATTTGTGCCGCGGTGATCCTACGCCCCAGGATGGAACTTGTCCATGAACGGATAGCCGATGTGCTTGAAATCGCCGGTGGCAAAGCCGAGCTCGCGTTCCAGGGCCTTGCTGCTTCTCGCAGCTGCCCATCGACGTGTCACCCAGGCTCCCGGTTTGCGAGAGTTGTTACCAAGGGTCCCGGTCTAAACTGTTACCGGGCCGGGCGGTCTGAACCTCCGACCACCGATGGGACGCACTCAACTCGCGATCGCCGTAATCTGATGCGCTCGTAAGCGGGTAGATGGTCGATCAGGCCGTCATCGTCGTCCGGAATCTACCATGCTCCGCTGGCAACAGATCGCCGTCCCACTGGCAACGAACGCGTCGGCCACACCCAGAACGCCTGAGTCGGCTCGATTTCGCCTGGACAGGGCGCGCCCACACGCGCGCATGCCAGGTCGCGCCGCTCGGCCTTCCGAGTATGTGCAGCTCACCGCAACACCCGCCAGAGCCGACCCATCACCGCCCTCCGCGACCAAGGTGGCGCAAGCGCCACCCTCCTCTGTGGCGTTGGTGGCCGCCGCGGACCCAGCGGGAGCAAGAGAACCCGTCAGCGCGCCGGATCCACGCACGCGCAGCTCGCTCGAAGCTCTTGGCCGCGGCGTTGGTTCGCGCATCCCGTGGGCCGAACTATTGAAGCGTGTGTACGACGTCGATGCGTTGGCTTGTCCGTGTGGGGGTCGGCTCCGTTTCATCGCGCTCATCCTCGAGAGCGACGTCGCGCGACGCATCCTGGACAGCCTCGGTCTGGACAGCGCATCGCCACCGATCGCCCGCGCGCGTTCGCCCGACTTCGCTGATTACTCTCCATCGGCCGGGTGATGCCTCGCGAAAAGCGACGGCTACAAGTGGCCGACGCTCAAGGTGCGACGACAACCGGCGGCCTCGCCGAGGCCTGCTTTGGATTCGCTCACGCTGGCGGGCCCAAAGGCCGGCGCAGGGCAGATCACGCTCTGTCAAAGCAAAGTAGAAATGTCGGCTCTTCCGCAAAGTAGAGATGTCGGGTTCAGTGGTAAGTTGCCTGAGAAACGGGCCGGCTACCCGGCAGCGCGGGTACGTTTGAGCTGCAGCTGCCGTTCGCGGTGAGTGCGGAGGCGGCGGAGCTTATCGGCGTCTCGGGTGGCCTGTTGGTCTTTGATGTGCTGCAGAGCGCCAGCGAGGAGCTTGTTGGAGACGATGGCGCCCTGGGTAACTCTGGCGTCGTCCTTGTCGAACTCCGTGAAGGGGAACGAGTTCAAGCCAACGCGGAGCTCGATGCTGCCATCCTTGGATTCGACGACCGTGATGGTCTTGCCAGCGAGAGCGCGCGACTGCTCGGTTTGCTCAAGCAAGTAGAGGCGACGCTGATAGTTGACGGTCAACGAAGCGCCAACCTGCCGCGTCTCTTGCCAGGTCAGAACGTCATCGAGATTCTCGTTTGCGAGCAAGGGGCGATGGGCGTCGAAGGCGTTGTGCGGAGCGCGTGCAAAGCGGATGTTGAAATCCGCCATGAACTCAGGTGCGAAGGTGTTGGCCGCGTCGATCGTCGATATGCCGCGTAGCCTGAGCTCCTTCACGAGCCTGTCTTGAAGTGTCAGATTGGCGCGCTCGACGCGGCCCTTGGCGGGCGCCGAATTGGCGCAAATGATGTCGATGTTGAGCTCGCTCATGGCACGTCCGAACTGCGTGATGCCGTCTCCGCCGCGTGGCTGCTTGGCGTTGACGCGGAAGACTCCCGCCTTGTCGCTGTAGAAAGCCACGGGCTTACCGAACTTTTCGATATAGCCTCGCGTCGCCTCGAAGTACTCGAACGTTGCCTCGGCGTTGCAGAAGTAGAGCTGCATCAACTGGCTCGTGGCATCATCGACGTACACGAGCAGAACGCAGCGCGGCGCGCGAGTTTCAAACCACTCGTGAT
>JAEUAF010000832.1 GCA_019695485.1 Sorangium sp. | reverse complement strand
GCACCGGCGGCCTCGTCACGACGGGCGGCGCGTCAGCGAGCAGCGCAGGCGGTACTCCTGTTGCAGGTGGTATGGCTGGTCTGGCTGGGGCGGCTGCGGGAGGAGCATCGCCGCTAGGAACTGGGGGCAGCGTAAGTTTCGGCGGCGCCTCGAGCGGCGGACTGAGCGCGGGCGGCGGCAGCGGCGGCGCAGCGGCGGGCGCAGCTGGCACGAGCACAACTGCGGGGGCATCGAGCGCGAGCTGCCCGACGAATGCCTTGATTTGTGAAGACTTCGAAGCCGGCAACCTGGACCGTTGGACCAAAGTGTTGACCAGCGGCACGCTCGGCATCGACTCGCAACAAGCCGCGAGCGGCAAGAACTCACTCGCCATCAACATCCCGGAAAATCAGCGCGGCGGATTCATCCAGACCAAGGCCTCGCCGCTGTTCCCGCTGCCGAACAAGCTAATTTGGGGGCGCATGCTGGTGTACTTCGACGGCGTCTCTGACGGCCACACCGACTTCGTGCGCGGCGCCACGGCGAGCGCGGGAACACCTTGGTACAACGTCGGCGAACAGCACGGCGAAATCATGCTGAATTACTACAATGGTTCAGCTGCCGATTGCTGGGCGCGGCCGAGTCCAGGCAAGCCCGTCGCCCAGAAAGTGTGGACCTGTTGGGAATGGAGTTTCGACGGCAACAGCAACGAGATTCAATTCTTCATCGACGGCGCGTTGTCCCGAAAAGTGAGCGCCACCGGTGACGGCTGCCTGTCCGGAAACGCGACGACCTGGGCGGCGCCGACCTTCGGCTCTTTGAGTATTGGGGCGTACATCGCTGAGCCGAAGAACACCGTAGCCAAGCTCTGGATCGACGACATTGCGATCGGCACCGAGAGTCGCATCGGTTGTCCGATGCCGTGATCGCGTGTGCTGGCCCCCCGCGGCGGGCGCAGCCCGACGCAAGGCGGGGCCCGGTGGAGCGAGCGGAGCGAGCGGAGCCGGTGGCACTCCGCTGTAATCTTGTTGGGGGCATCAGCAAAACCGCGATGAGTCGCGGCCGCGCGCGCTGCTCGGTCGGGGCAAGCCGTGTCGTCCGTCCGGGCACTGGCCGCGCCAGCGGGGCCGGAGTATGCGAGCGGAATGGCGAAGGCAGCCGCGTTGATATTGGCCGGAGCGGTGTCCAAGGGCGCCTTCGAAGCCGGCGTGTTGAGCGTGCTCGCGGCACACAGCGAGACGATTCCGATTCGGCGCGTGGTCGGCGCGAGTTCCGGCGCCTTGAATGGGGCGGTTTATGCGGCGGGTATTCGCGTGGGCGCGGAGCGAGCTGCCGCGGCGGCGCTCGAACAGCTGTGGGAGGAGTCGGCCTCGCTTCACAATGCGGTGAAGCTCGATTTGCGCGACTTGCTGGAGCTGCGCGGCGTGGGCACGGCGGATCGCATTTTGCCGCTGATGCGTCGCGCGGTCACGGGTCTGCCGAGCGGCGAACCGCGCGCGGTCGAGCTCTGCATCTTGCTCGCGCGGCTGGCGGGGAGCATTGGGCAGATCGCTCACGAGCCTGCCACCACCTACGAGTACGTCGATCGCTTTTCAGAGGCTGACTTTTCGAACGAGGCTGGGCTCGAGCGCGTGTTTCAGGCGGCGCTCGGCTCGGCGGCGTTTCCGGTCCTGTTTGCGCCGGTGGACGTGCCCGGCGTGGGCTTCTGCGCCGACGGTGGCGCGGTCAACAACACGCCGATTCGTGTGGCGCTCGGCGAGAGCGACATCGAGCGCATCATCGTCGTCACTGCGCAGCCGCGCGTCGCCAACCATGGCGACGCGGAGCCGACAGGGATCGCGCTGGTGAGTCTGCTGGCCGACATGTTGGTGAACGAGCGGCTCTATCGCGACCTTCGCACGGCCGAGGGAGTGAATGAAACGCTCCGCAAGCTGGCAGCGCTCGCCAAGGACCCCGCGTCGAGCGTCGTGATCGAGCAGGTGCGGGCCTTGCTCGGCTGGAAGCCGCTCGAAATCGTGCAGATTCGTCCGGAGCTGCCGCTAGCAGGGAGCGCGTTTCACGGCTTCATCGATGCGCAGGCGCGCCGCGAGTACGTGGCCGCCGGGCGCGCGGCGGCCGAGGCGGCGCTCGCCGCGCTGCCTCCCGCCGTGTAGGCGCTCGTGCTTGAAGTGCGCGGATTCGGGTGTAGGCTCGGCCAAAGCCATGGGCCGCAAGAACAATCCCTACGCCGGAGCTGACTCCAAGACGCGCGCCGCCAAGGCGCAGGGGTACCCCGCGCGCAGTGTGTTCAAGCTCGAAGAAATCGATCGGCGCATGGGGATTTTGCGGGCCGGGCAGCGCGTGATCGATCTTGGTGCGGCGCCGGGCTCGTGGTCGCTCTACGCGAGTCAGCGCTTGGGCGAGCGGGGGCGCTTGCTGGCCATTGATATTCAGCAAATTTTGCAGGCATTCCCTGGGAATGTCGAGGTCGTGCAGGGTGATGCGCTCGACATTGGGAATGAGGTCTTGGCGCGACACGCGCCCTACGACGTGGTGCTGAGCGATATGGCGCCGAACACTTCGGGCAACAAGGTGCGCGATCAAGCCCAGAGCTTCGAGCTTTTCATGCGCGCGCTCGACGTGGCGCAAGCTTTCGGCGCCAAAGGCTCGCGCTTCGTCGGCAAGATTTTCATGAGCGGCGACTTCCAGGAGGCGCGCCGCGTGGCCGGCGAGCGCTATGAGAAGGTGCAGGTCATTCGCCCCGAGGGTACGCGCACTCAAAGCTCCGAGGTCTTCGTGGTGGGGATGGGGCTCAAAACGCCGACTCCCCCGTGAGCGCGCGGCCGAGCACGAGTGTGTGGATCTCGTGCGTGCCCTCGTCGGTGTAGACGCTCTCGAGGTTTAGCATGTGCCGAATCGCCGGATATTCGAGCAGGATGCCGTTGGCGCCGAGCAGCGCCCGCGCGCTCCGCGCGACGTCGAGCGCGATGGCCACGTTGTTGCGCTTACAGAGCGAGACCTGTTCCGGCAAAAGCTTCCCGTTTTTCTGCTTCAGTCGCCCGAAATGGAGCGCGAGCAGATCGGCCTTCACGATTTCACTCGCCATCTCCACGAGGCGCTCTTGCACGAGCTGCTTTCTGGCGAGCGGCACCTCGAATTGGACGCGCTCTCGCGTGTAGCGCTGCACGCAATCGAAGCAGGCCTTGGCGGCGCCTATCGCGCCCCAGGAGATGCCGAAGCGTGCCTCATTCAAGCAACGCAGCGGCGCGCCGAGCCCGGGCTTGTAAGGCAGGCGCTGCGCTTCCGAAACTCGGCAATCGCTGAGCACGATTTCGCCGGTTTCGCTCGAGCGCAGGCTCATCTTTCCGTGCATGCGTGGGGTCTCGAAGCCGGGCGTGCCGCGATCGACCAGGAAGCCTTGGATCGATTCGGCGCCGCCGTCGTCGACCTTGGCCCACACCACGGCCACGTTTGCGAAGGGTGCGTTCGTGATCCACATCTTGGCGCCGTTCAAGACCCAGTCTGCGCCATCGCGGCGCGCGCGCGTCTTCATGGATGCGGGATCGGAGCCGCTGTCCGGCTCGGTGAGGCCGAAGCAGCCAATGCACGCGCCGCGCGCCATCGCTGGTAAATATTGCTGTTTCTGGGCTTCGCTGCCGAACGCCGAAATCGCGTACATGGCGAGTGAACCCTGCACGCTGACGAAGCTGCGTAGGCCGCTGTCGCCGTACTCGAGCTCTGCGAGCACCAAGCCATAGGCGACGGGGTTCATGCCGGCGCAGCCGTAGCCTTGGATGCTGGCTCCGAGCAGGCCAAGCTCCGCGATTTCAGGGATCAGATCGCGCGGGAATTCTTCGGCCTCGTAGAGCTCGGCCGCGCGCGGCAGATAGCGTTCGCGCACGAAGCGCCGCACGCTATCTCGAGCCAGACGCTCTTCCTCCGTGAGCTCGCCGTCGATCTGGGAGAGGGCCTCGAGTGGCAGCGCGTCCATACTCCCTCTATTCAAGCATCGACGTGCTCGACCAGGCAGGGCTTCCGCACGGCAATCGACGGCGATAGGGGCGCGGGCCGAGGTTGTACGGCTTTCCAGCCAAGAATCCGGTGTGGGACCCCATCGTATCCAACGGCAGCAGAATTGGCAGCCGCGTGCCGCCGACCCGGCGCCTCGGTTGGGGGGCAAGTCACTCGCTACCGGTGACCTCGAGCTCGTCGTCAGAGCCCGCCGCGCCACCCATCAGGTGGAAGCCGCTGACGCGTTGGCGAGGAGTCGGCGCGGGCTGGAAGCGGACGCGCATCAGCACTCCTGGACAATTTTTGACGACGTGATCTAACACGTCGAACAGCGCGTCGCGCTGGCGAGGCTCCGCGCCTTCGACGATCAATGCGAACTCGCCTGAACCGGTGCGACTGACCTGGTCCATAATCGCGCGCGCGAGGACCTCCCGGCCCGCGCTACTTTGAAGCTTCAGGTTTAGGTGTGCCTTCACTCGCTCGTGTTCGACGACGGTGGCTCGCGGAGCGGCCTCGCCAACGACAGCCGAAAGCGGCGCTGCAGGCAATGCTCGGGGAGCGCTCGCGGCTTCGCGCTGAGCCAGCTCACTGATCCACACCGCGAGGGACTCTAGCAGGTCCTCGCGATCAGAGAGCGTGCACGCCGACAGCTCTGCGAGTCGTGCGGCCGTTCGCCGATCGAGGCGCGTTTGTGCGACGAAAGCCGGTACGCCGAGGCCGTCGTTACGCAGTTGGGCTAGAAACTCCAACACTGGGAGGCCTGCGCCCATGCGCATGACGACGCCGGCGTAGTCGCCACGTTCGAGCCTCGCGCGCGCCTGACCGCAAGCGCGCGCGAGCTCAGCGCGAACCAACGCCCGACGCAGTATTGCCATCAGCTTTTGACCAACCTCGAGTTGGCGTTCCACGACCAGGTAGAGCGGAACGGAGGAGGCCTCGTGTGCGCTCTGGGGCGGAAAGAAGGCGGCAGTCTGAAAGCGGCCCTTCTGTGTCCACATGGTGGTCAGGGCGTACCAAGCACCGCGCGTCCGCGCGAGGGTGGCTCGACCGCAAGGATTTCCCCTACACGGGGCTCGAGCGCGCTGTGTCGCTCGCCGTGCTCATTCCTTGAGGAGCCCAGAGCGGATCGCGTAGGCGACGAGGGCGGCGCGATTGGTCGCTCCGAGCTTGTCCTGTAACCGGGCGCGATAGGTTTCGACGGTCTTTGCCTTCAGCCCCAAGCGCTCCGCGACTTCGCGGCTGGTGAAACCACGGGCCACGCCGACCAGCACCTCTCGCTCGCGCAGACTCAGGTTGCTGGCGGAAGGAGCGGTAAAGCGTCGCGTGACTTCGCGCAGGCCATCATCCACGAGCCGCACGCGGATATAAGATTCCCCGCGAGAAACCGCGCGAATGGCTTCGACGAGTTCGCTTCCGGGGGCACCCTTGACTACGTACCCAGAGCCCCCCGCCGCCAGCACGGCGCGCAGGTACTCCGGTTCGTCGTGCACGGTCAGCGCAATCACGCGGGTCCCCAGATTCGCGCGTGCGATGCGCTCGATGGCAGTGATACCGCGCCCCGGCATGATGAGGTCGACGATCGCGACGTCGGGTTTCGCGAGCATGCATTGGTCTACTGCCGAATCGGCATCGGCGGCTTCGCAGACCACGCGCATGTCCTGTTGCGCGCGGATGATTGCGGCAACACCCTCGCGCAAGAGGGGGTGGTCATCCGCGATTAAGACGCTGATCATGGGGGGCCGCAATCGGCGCGAGACATGTGCCCGGCTCCGCCCCCAGGAGGCGGGCGCTGGCGAGCGGGCGAGGAGCGGAGCGTCACTCCGTTGGCCAAGGTCGTTTATCGCTGCAAACGGTTTCTGTCTAGCGCGATTCGCAGCCTCGCACTGCAAGCGAGTTTCACGGCGGGAATCGTCATCTCCAACTCCTCGAGTGAGTCAAAGCGTCGCAGTGGCCCCCAGACTTGGTCTCGTGAGGGAATCGTCGCCCGTTCGAAACGGAGCAGTCGCCAAACGCAGTGTTACGAAACCCCGCCCGCCGTCACTTCTTGATCGGCTCTTTGCGATGGCATTCGTGGCAAAGCTGCCTGTGAGCGCTTTTGCCACAGCGATACGGCGAAGTTGGCGTTGGTTCGACGAGTGCGGGAACGAACCGCGAGCGCTACCGTGGTATTAGAACGTATGGCACGGCTGATTTGCGCTGTTGGTGCGGGAGCGCTCGCTTGTGTCATGCTCGCGGCCTCGGCTGGTAGTGCTCAGGCCGATGCTGAGCTGAATGTGATGCCGCAGCCGGTCGCGGTGCACGTCAAGCACCTCGGGTGGGCGCTCGATCTGTATGCTGCTCAGGTTTTCCGCACGAAACTTGCGGCGTCGCTGACGGGCTTGACGGTCGGGGCGGTGATGGTGCCCTCGGGCCTCGTTCTGCTGGGCAGAGCGGATGGGGTGTCGCGCGCGCTCGTGATTGGGATGGTGATAGGGGGTTCGGCGCAGCTTCTCTCGGTGCCTGCCATGTGGATCCCGACGCGCATGGACGGGCTCCGGGAAGCGTTTCTGAATCGAGCACGGGACAGCGACAGCGAGGACTCGGTCAAGGCGTTCGAGAACGAGTGGCGCCTGGCGGCCGAAGCGAGTCTGCGCAAGCGCGCCTATCTGGTAACGACCTTGGCGCTGCTCGGAGCCAGTGGGTTGGCAACAGGATTGACGTTCTTGCTCGCGCCTGAAGGTGTTCTCGGGATGTCACGCAAAACCCAGTACACCTGGGGTGGGGTGCTGATGGGTGTCGGGATCCCGCTCGGCACGTACGGGGTTCGCTTCGTGTTCGAGTGGAGCCCGGAGGAGGTCGCATGGCACGCCTATCATTCGATGGTCTTCGATTCGGGCTATTGGGGCCGGCGCCAAGGTCCGCCCCTGAGCCTTTCGGCGCGGGGGTCCTTCGGTGCGATTCCAACGCCGGGCGGGGCGCTCTTGTTTGCCTCGCTTTCCTATTGAGGGGCGGCCGCAGGCGCCGAAAACTGGGCCTTTCGTGGCGAGGCGAGTTAGGCGGGAAGGCTCGTGAAGGGTCGCAATTCCCAGTCGTTTGCCGCTCGCGCCGGCGCTTCTTTCGTGGCTTGGCTCGTGCTGCCGGCCGCGCTCTTTGGCTGTTCGGCGGACCACGGCCAGGTGCCCAGTGTCGATTGGGAACGGGCTGTCCCGATTCCGGCAGCCGGGGTATCGCGTCCGCTCTCCGCGCCGGCCGAAATCGCGACGCCGACTCAGGCAGTGCGCGGGGCGGCGATGATCGAGCCAGAGCAGGCACTTCCTGATGCGCGTGTCGGCGCGGAGCCTGACCCCTCGCAGACTGGGGTGAGCGCAGACTCGGGTCTGCTCGGCACGCCCAACGAGGTTGGCGGCTCCGATCAGAGCTCGGAGCCGCTGCTCTACGCGGGCGCCCGTGAGGTGTTCGTTTACGAGCACCCGAGCCTCTCGGCGCGCAAACTCGGGTACCTGCGCGCCGGTGCGCGGGTCGTGCGTAGCCGCGAAGCGCTGGGGTTCGAGCGCTGCCCTCAGGGTTTCTTCCGCGTTGCACCGGAGGGCTATGTGTGCGCGAGCGCGGGTGCGCGGCTCAAGGCCGGTGATGCCGTCTCGGAGCTGTCCGACGTGCGCGCCGATCGGACGGCGCTCTTGCCTTACGTCTATGCGCGCTCGCGGCGGGCTGCGCCGCCGCTCTACGTGAAGCTTCCGAGTCGTGAAGAGCAGAGCGTCGTGGAGCCGGAAGCCGCGCAGTATCGCGCCGACGTGCGCCCGACCCTGGCTGCGTTGCCCGTCAGCCCGGAACCCGAATGGCTCGCGCTTGGGCGTTCGCTACCGACGCCGTTCGGACACGGCTATGACCGCGCGCTCGTGAGCAGCGGGCGCGCGGTTCCGGACAGCGCCTTCGCCGTCATGCGCGTGTTCGAGCACAATCAGCGGCGCTTTGCGCTGACCACCGACCTCTTACTGGTGCCGCTCGACCGACTCGAGCCGGTGAAGCCCAGCACGTTTCATGGGATTTCGCTGGAACTCGAAGGCATGGCGCTGCCGGTCGCTTTCGTGATGCAGCGCGGTGCGTTTCTCTACACGAGCAGCGGCGGCGGCGACCTGAGCGTTGCCCGTCGCCTCGAGTACCGTGAAGCCGTGCCGCTCGGGTCGCGCACGCAGCGCCACAACGGCGCGCTTTTTCTTGAAACCCAGACGGGTGATTGGATCAAGGACGAACGCCTCACGCGGGTGGACACGCCGAGCGTACTGCCGAGCGCCGCGCGCGCCGGAAAGAACTGGATCTACGTCTCGATCGGCAAGCAGGCGCTGATCGCTTACCAGGGCGAGCACCCGCTCTACGTGACGTTGGTTTCGACCGGCGTCGATGGGCTCGGCGATCCCGAAACCACCCGCTCGACGGTGCGCGGCCAGTTCTTGATCCACACCAAGCACGTCAGCATGAAGATGGATAGCGACGAGGCGGGCTCCGAATTCGACCTCAGTGATGTCCCCTACGTCGAATACTTCAAGGACAATTACGCGCTCCACGCCGCGTTTTGGCACGATGCGTTCGGCTACCCGCATAGCCATGGTTGCGTGAACTTGGCGCCGCTCGACGCGCGCTGGCTGTTTCACTTCAGCGACCCGCCGGTGCCGAGTTTGTGGCATGGCGCCTTCTCCTTGCGGGAAGGCACGCTGGTCGACATCGAGCCCTGAGCGCGGCGCGCTTCAGTTCGTCGCGAAGCAGTAGAAGGCGCCGTAGCCGCCGGTGTCGCCCACACAGTTCGTATCGCTGCCGAGCCCCGTGCAGGGCGCACAGCCATCGAGACTCGTCGACGACATCCAGTTGGTGCCGCTGCCCGTGCGGGGCCACGAGTGCCCGCACCACGGCTTGCCCGTGGGCTCGCTGGACGTCCAATCGTTGCAGGTGGAGTCCGTGATCGGAGTCACGGCGGTATAGAGCATGCCGTCCGGTCCGGTACCCGTGAGGATATCGTGGTTGGCGGGACAGGCGCCGCCCGAGCAGCCGCCGTCTTCGTGGTTCGGGGTGCCGAATTCATTCGGCAGGTCGTTTTTGATCTGGAGATCGGCGTCACCGGGGCGATCCATCAACAACTGGCTGAGGTTCGAGGCGACGAGGCGACCCTGCGCGTCGTACCAGGGCCCGCTGCCGACGCGTGAGCTTGCGTTGACTGGTGTCCCTCCGCTACCGCCGGTGGTGCTCAAGAAGGCGCGCCAGGTCTTCTTGCCCGCGCCGGCCATGCCAAGCTCGGCCGCTGCCGCGCAGATCTTGTCCGCGCCGCGCAGCCCGGCGCCTTCGCCGGTCTCTCCGAAGCGGAGGTCGCCGCCGAAGCCTTTCTGGCTGCCGGAGAGGGTCCGCACGCTGCCGACGCTGATCACGAAGAAGCTGAATTTCGCGAGATTGGGGTTCGAGCTCGAGCCGGCGGCGCCACCGGAACCCGTGCTGCCGGCGCTGCCACCCGCGCCGTCCGAGCTATTCGAGCTCGACCCGCACGCGCTGAGGCTCAGGCAGAGTACAGCGGCGACCAGCGCCCCCGTGGAACGATGCGAGAGGTGTTTCACGAAATCCATTTTCTTCATGGGAGGCAACGAGGAGTGCTGCTTTTGGTCGAAACCGCGTTCACTTGCAGGTCTTGGTCCCGCCGTCACAGGCCATGCCCGTGGGACAGGTCGATGTGCCCTGGCCACACGAGATGACGCCGGTATCTACGTCTCGGGTTACCTGCGACAACATGGTCAGTTTGACTCGGCTCTGGGTGGGCGCCGCGGCTTCGGCGACGCGGGTGACGAACACCGACGGGTAACCTGCGCGTCCGAGATTGACGAGCGCTGTCACCAAACTCGCCGGGATGTCGAAGGAGCCCGTGTCCGGGACATCGCAGTCGATTTCGCCTTTGTAGCCGCCGTGATGAGAAATCTCGAGGCTGATTTGGACCCGTGAGATCCCGGACTTGCTGGGCGGCGTCCAGGTGAACGCGGCACTTTGCCCGGACATCACCGGAATTGGATCGGGCCCGGTGAGCACGAACGGCGCAATGCACTTGCCCGTGATCGAGAACTGGTCCGATTGGGCTCCGATGTCGGCGCCTTCGCTGCAGGGTGGATATTGCGAATCCTGCAAGGTTGGGCCGGAATAGGAGCCCGGAGAAGTGGACGTAAGGGCCAGATCCATTCCCCCGAGGCCTGTGACGTGGAGCGTGCCGACGTCCTTTGGAGCGGGGTTTGGCGTGCAGACGTTGTTGTCCGTGCACACGCTGCTCGTGCCGCACGCGGGACTGCAAGACACGATCTTGGGCACCCAGAGCGTGCAGCCCGCTTGTTGTTGGCTAACGACGAGCGGTCCGACG
>JAEUAF010000807.1 GCA_019695485.1 Sorangium sp. | reverse complement strand
CGCGCGCAAACGCCGCGCTCGCGCTTCGAACGTGCAAGGCGACGCACGGCGCGGCAACGCGCGCAAGAATGCGTCGAGGACGCCGCGCGCAGCGCCGACATCCCCGAGCTTCGCCAACGCCTCCGCTGCACGGAGCCGGCTCGTGGCGTCGCCTTGCGCGCGGAAGTAGTCCGCGGCGACGCGATACTCACCCGCTTGAAACGCAGACTCCGCCGCGCTGCGGCGCACGCGCTCACGAAGGTCCGGGAGCGCGGCATCGAGGCCCGACAGCATCGCGTAACTGCGCGCGTAGTCCTTGGTATGCTGGGCGGCGACGCCGATCGCATAGCGAACGATCGGTTCTTGTTGGGTCGCTTGCGGCTCGGCGTCGAGCAGCGGGAGCGCCTCTTCCCAGCGCTCCATGCGTAAGAGCTCGACCCAGGGCCGCTCGGGCGGGGCTTTGCTGCGCGGAGCGCTCGCCATGCTGGGCAGCGCGGCGTCACGGCGGGCCGAGTCGCCGGCAGCAGCGCGCGTGCACCCGGCGAGCACCGCGAGCATCCAGCAGAGGGCGTAGGCGGGCCGCACACCTTCACAGCTAGCACGACGCAAACAGGCTCGGAACTTTAGCGCCTCAAAAACCCCAGTGGTATTCGGCGTGAAGGACTCCGCTCAGCACGGTCCCGGCCGGTAGCAACAAATCTTCTGCGAACTCAGCCCCCACCGCGAAACTCCGCGAGAAGGAGTAGTCGATGCCCGCCATCGTCCCCAACACGCCGCCAAAGCGGGCGTAGGGCTGCGACGGCGACGCGCCGAAGCCGAAGGCGCCAGCGCGCACACCGATGTACGGAACCCACTCGATGATGTCGAGCTTGTAGGCGAGCCCGAGCGTGCTCATCGAAAGCACCGACGTGGGCTGCTTGGCATCGCTCGGGTGCGGCCAGGCGGCGGCCACGACGAAACGAGTGTCGAACACGTCCGAGATGCCGTACGCCGCGTGCAATGCCAGGGTCGGAGCCATCGAATAGCCCGAATTCGGGGCGACGAAGCCGAGCCCCCCTCCGAGGTGCCACTGCCGCTCGAAGGCACGCGCTTCGCGGGGTGCGGCCAGCATGGCTAGCGTGAACAGGGATACGGCAAACGAGACGCGAAGGGGCACGGGCGCGCAGCATAGCGGCTGGGCGAAGACCGCGTCACCCGACTTGGAGGGTTGTGGCACCCGGAAGCGCCCCAGCGCCTTTGGCAGGGCCCCGAGAGCCCCCCACCCGCAGCCCGCGACGCTGAAAGCGCTGCACGCGACGCCCATTCGACAGTTTCCCGAAAGCCTCCAGCCCCCTAAACTCGGCGGCAATGGCGGCCACCTTACTCGCACTCCACGGCTACACCTTGAACGGCCTGTCCTTTCGTCCCCACGTCGAAGAACTGCTCGGACCGCTGGCGGCGGAGCTCACGGTCGACGCGCCGACGTCACCTCACCTCTGTTCCGAAGAGGCCGTGAATCGCTTCTACGCGAGCACGGGGCTTGTCCGAGGCGATGGGCCGTGTGCAACGTGGTGGCATGCGAGCGACGACGGCAGCGTTTACGAAGGTTGGGAGACAACGCTCGCCGCGCTGCGCCCGCACTTCGACGCGCAGCGTCCGATTGGAGTCATTGGCTTCAGCCAAGGCGCGATGCTGGCCGCTCTGCTCGCGGCATTAGCGGGGCGTGGCGAACTCTTGGGGCTCGGCTTTGTCGTACTCGTGGCGGGCGCGATCCCTCGCGCGACGGCGCTCCGCCCGCTGTTCGCGGACCCAATCCGGGTACCGAGCCTTCACGTGTGGGGCGAGCGCGATGCGCTCTGCCAAACCAGCGCCCCCGCGCTTGCGCGGGCGTTCAGCCCTGAGATGAGCGCTGAATGCGTTTGGCCGGGACCCCACGCATTTCCGACGCGCGGCCTGGCCGCCGAGGCCATCCGCAGCTTCATCGTCAAGCGCCTTGCCTAGGTGTCCGCGAGCGGGCAAGTGCCAGCGTAGGCGTATTAGTACCGCTTAACTAGTTGGGCAGTCAGCAATGCTCGCAAATTCTGAGGAGCGTTGCGCGATTTTTGGGCTACCCTGGGCAAACCACCCTGTGGGCAATTAGCCCCGTTTGGAGACCCCGGCATGGCGACAGAAGCGGACGACCGTTGGTACGTACAGTTCGACTCGCAAGAAGTGCGTCTGATGACGCTGGACGAGATTCAGGAGGCCTTCGAGGCCGGACTCATCCACGAAAATACGTATCTGATCGAGGTCGGCTCCACGGATTGGAAGACGCTGTCAGTCGTGGCCGGTCTGGGAGAGGAAGACGAAGCCGCCGAGGAACAGGAAGCGCCGCCCGCGGCCGCGCCCGCCCCTCACGCAGTCGCCCCAGCCTACGCTGCGCCCACGCATGCCGCACCGGCCTACGCAGCGCCCGCGAACGCCGCGCCGGCCTACGCAGCGCCCAAAGCGCCGGCGGCGACTCCAATGCAGAATGCGTCGTCCTGGCCGCCGGTCGCCACAGGCGCGAGAGCTCCGCTGAGCGTCGGAGCGAGCGCACCTTACTCAGCCGGGCTGAACAGCACGATGCCGGTCGTGCAGGATTTGGACTTCGACGTGAGTGGGGCGTCGTTCAAGTCCGGCAAGCGCACCGCCTTGATCGCTGCGTTGGCGGCGGTCGTTGTGCTTGGTGGCGGCGGCTTCGCGCTCGCCAAAATGGATGCACCCGAGGTGCCGCCCGCGCCGGTGGCTGCGGCGCCCGTTGCCACGACCTCACCCTTCAAGCTTCCGGATAGCCCGAGCCCGACTCCAGCGAGCAACCCAACGCCCTCGAGTGCGAGCAACTCGAGTTCGCAAAGCTCCGACAGCAAGCCGAGTAGCTCGGGCCTGAGCGAAGATATGAAGAAAGCCTTGCTGGCCTCGGACAAGGACCGCACGCCGAAGGCCAAGGCCAGCAAGTCAGCGCCTGCCGCGCGTCGGGCGTCCGCATCGGGCTCGAGCAAAAAAGGCAGCTCCGTGTTCAAAGCCGGCGGCAGCGAGCACGACCCCCTGAACTCCAAGCTCTAGCCAGAGCGCGCGCAAAGGCCGGGAGTCGACCTGTTTTAAAGCATGTTGACCGGATCCACGTCGATCGCGACGCGGACGTGACGGTCGACCTCGGTTCGTGCCACCGCGAGCAGTGCCTTCTTGAGGTCCGTGCGCTCGACCGAGCGGAGCAGCACGTGAAACCGAAAGCGATTGCGTAAGCGCGCGATGGGGGCCGGGGCGGGGCCGAGTACGCGCACCGCGGGTCCTCCGGCCCGTCGCGCTGCAGCCGCCAAGCGCGTTGCTGCCTCGAGCGCGCGCGGCTCCAGGATCGCGTCACAACGCAGCAACGCCAGGCGCGAGAACGGCGGATAGCCGAGCTCCCGGCGCGCCTCGAGTTCACGTTCGACGAAACCCTTCACGTCGTGGCGCGCGGCGCACACGATCGCGGGGTGCTCGGGTTGCCGAGTCTGAATCAATACGCGACCTTTCACCGCGCCACGCCCGGCTCGCCCCGCCACCTGAACGAACAGGTGGAAGCTGCGCTCGGCGGCGCGGTAGTCCGGGAACGAGAGCGCGGCATCCGCATTCAACACGCCGACCAAGGTGACGTGCGGCAAGTCGTGACCCTTGGTGACCATTTGCGTGCCCACCAAGATATCGACTTCACCTTGTCGCATGCGTTCCAGAATCTTCTCGCCCTTCACGCCACCGGCCACGTCGCGATCGAGCCGCGCAATGCGTGCCCCCGGCAGGATTTCTCCGAGCAGCGTCTCGATGCGTTCGGTGCCCGCCCCTTCCTCCGCGAGGTGTTCCCCGCCGCAGCGCTCGCAAACTCGCGGACGCCCGGTCGCGTAGTCGCAGTAGTGACAGCGCAACCGCTCGCCGGAGGAGCGGTGCAACGTGAGCGCGACCGCGCAGTTCGGGCACTCGGCCACGCGCCCGCAGTCGTCGCAGATGATGCTCGGGGAAAAACCGCGTCGGTTCAAAAACAGAATCGACTGCCCCTTCTCGGAGAGCACGCGCTCGAGCTCGCGAAACAGCCGCAAACTCAGCAGCCGCTCCCCACCCGGCCCTGGCCCCATACGCCGCAGATCGACGATTTCGACTTCAGGTAGCACAGAAGCGCTGCGCGCCCGTGCGGGCAAAATCAAGTGATCGAGGCGCTTCTGATCGACCAGCGCCAAGGTGGATATCGACGGCGTGGCTGAACCCAAAACGCACACTGCATCAGCGCGATACGCGCGCAGCAGCGCCATGTCGCGGGCGTTGTAGCGCACGCCTTCCTCTTGCTTGAAGGATCCGTCGTGCTCTTCGTCGACACAGATTAGCCCAAGGTCGGGGACCGGCGCGAACAGCGCCGAACGCGCACCGACCGCGACGCGCAACTTGCCCGCACGCAGCGCCTTCCACATCGCGTGGCGCTCACCCTCACCGAGCGCGCTGTGCAAAACAGCGATTTCGTCGCCGAGACGAGCGCGAAAGCGCGTCACGAGCTGCGGCGTCAGCGCGATCTCTGGCACCAAAACGATGGCGCCACGCCCGAGCGCCATCGCGCGCTGGACGGTGCGTAGATAGACCTCGGTCTTGCCCGACGCGGTTACGCCATCGAGCAGAAAGGCACCTCGCTGCTTCTCGTCCAGGCGCTGGACGATAGCCTGCACGGCGGCGGCCTGAGCGTCGGTGAGCACGGGCGGCACGTCGCGCGCGACTTCGGCACCGAAGAAGGGGTCCAGCGCCGCCGTCTGTTCCTCGACGACGGCCGCGCCCAATTCGACCAAACGCCGCACGATGCCGCGCGCGCTCGGCCAGCGCTTCTCGAGCTCCGTGAGCGAGATGGGCCCTGCTTCGGTGAGGTGCGCCCACAGCTCGAGCGCCTTTCCGCGCGACTTCTCCGGCTCGAGCGGCGTCGCGCGCGCCAGCTGAACCACGCGTCCGGTGACGCGACCGCGCGCCGCGTCGCCCAAGGTGCGCGCGGCCGAGCGTTCGATCGCGGGCAGCGCGAGCTGCATCACTTCACCGATGGGGGCGATGTAATAGCGACCAAGCTCTTGCAGAAATCCGAGCAGCTCCTCGACGATCACCGGCTCTTGATCGACGACGGCGCGGATCGGCTTGAGTTTGTCGATGGGGATGTCCGGCTCGCGGTCCCCGACATCGAGCACGACACCGAGCACGCGCCGACGTCCGAACTCACACAGCACGCGTGCTCCGCGCGCTACCTCGCTGGCCAATTCGGGTGGAACCGAATACGTAAAAGCCTGACCCAGCGGAACGGGCACCGCGACGCGAGCGAGCAACACGAGAAAGCAAGCGTTGCTGCGACACACGCGCCCGGCAACCCGTCCGAGGTAGAAGCGCTCTCTCGAGCCACAAATCCCCCCGGCTCGGCTCGGTGTTTTGTGACCCAGCAGACGACAGCCCGGAGCGCTCTCGTTAGACCAGGGGGCCGGAGCAGCTGCGCCCAGCGAACCAGCGTCGAGCGGAGTCGGACGTCCGCCGTCGAGATCTCGCATTTCCGTCGGTCAATTCCGGCCAGAGCCGGTGTAGTCTGCCGGCGATGCGCGGGTGTGCTCGACGGGCGATCGTTGTCCGAAGTTTGCGAGTCGGCGTGCTTGCGCAGGGCCTGCTCACGCTCGCCCTCGGCTTCGCCGGCTGCGAGAGCGAGGCGGTCGACGCGCGAGCACAGGGCGGCGCAGCAGCCAGCGCTGGCATGTCTGAAAGCGGCAACGGCGGAGCTAGTGGAGCCAGCGGAGCCGGCAGCGCAGGCCAGAGCGCTCTCCCAGCGCTGGTTGGCTGCGATGGGCGCCGGACGCCGATTGACGCGGACGTCGTGCGCTCCTGCGTTTTGAAGGTGAGTTGCAGTCCTTTCGATCCGGTCGACTTGATCTCGGCATGCGTGACGCTAAACACCCAGCTTACCTACCCGAGCGCTGATTGTAGAAGCGCCATGAGCTGTGCGGATGTCACACGCTGCACGGGAGAAGGGTTCACACAGACGCCCTGTGCAGCCGACGATCCCGCATGGAAGTGCGACGGCAGCAAGGTGGTCAACTGCCGCGACGGCTACTTCCTCGACTGCGCGGCCTACGCTGGCAGCTGTGCGCTCTACACCGACGCGACTCAAGGAGAGCGAGCAGGCTGTCAGGTCTTGCCGCAGTGTAGCGACGATGCGGGGCAACTTCACTGCGCCGGAAGCGTGCTGTACGAGTGTGAGCAGGGCGTCGGCTTCGGCCAAGATTGCGCTCAGTCCGGCCGGGTCTGCCTGGACGACGGCGTGAGCGCCGGGTGTTTCGATGCTCTGCCAAGCTGCGACGCGGACTCGATGGCGTGCCTGGACGACGTTGCGACGACGTGCAGCGGCGGGGAGCTCGTTCAATCGAACTGCGGCTCCGTTGGCCTACGCTGCGACCCATCGAGTCTCGACTGCCTGGCGCCGGGCTGTGGCCCCGAGAAGTGGGAAAGCTGCGAGGAAACCTGCTCCGGCTCAGAGCTCACGTTGTGCTACGGCGGCGCCCCCTACAGCATCGACTGCAAGGACTTCGGCTTTGCGAGCTGCGAAACCTTCCGGCGCGGCGACTCCGTCGTTTACGCGGTTTGCGCGAATTAGCACCCAGCATTAGGGGCGCCGGCCAAGCCAGCGCTGTTCGACAAAACTCACGACGCGCCAGAGCATCCAAGCGGGAGCGCACAGCACCAAGAACAAGCGGAGCACGAGCAGCAGCAGCACGCGCAGGGCCATCGTCCAATCACGGCCCACCAAGAACCCGAAGACGGGATCTTGCTGGCTCAGATGCGCGAGCAGCAAGGCGTAGACGACCCACGCCGACCCGCACACCAAGACCGCCCTTAGCACAGGCTTCAACGTGGCCTCGCGGTCAGCATGGCGAGCAGCAGCGCGTTGCCCAACGTGCCGCCAACCACGAAGGTGTCCGCACCGGACAGGTTGCTGGGCGCGCCGAACAAGTCGAGCGTCCGATAAAGCTCTCGAAACAAATCGCGATCACGCGCGACTCCTGCGGCACCGAGCGCAAAGCCAGTAGCACCCACCGAGACGCCCAAAACCACCGGCCCTGCGTTGAGATCACCGCGACCCGCATAGCCTCGAGCGTACTCGCGGATGGCGCCGAAGCCGAACAGAGTTCGTTCGCCGGAGCTGACCAACGCGCCATGCAAGCGGCGCGCGAGCGCGCTGTCGATAAAGCTCAGAAAGTAAGCGGCGACCGCGGTACCGGAGCCTCGTGGCGCGTCGAGCGCGCGGCAACTGCCGCTCTGCACGCGCTGAACCAAGTAGCCATCGGCGCCGATCGCGCAAGCCGCAAAGCGTCGGCTCCAGGCCGCGATCTCCGCGCTTCGGTCGCGTCCACTGAGGGCCGCGTGCAAGCCCACGGAACCAGCGACAGCCGCCACATCGGGCGGCCAGGTTTCGCCCGGATAGGTTTCGATGAGACCAGTCTTGGAGGCGAACAGCCGATCGGCGAGGCGCTGGCTGAGTTGGTCATGGAGCGCGACGAGCGGCATGTTCGGGTCGACTGCGCGCAGCATGCCGAGGCCCAAGTTGATATAGCCGAGGTAGGCATGGCCCTCGGCGGGACCCATGGCGTCGACGCCGTGATGCCCGTACACGCGCCGCGCATAGTCGAGCGTGCGCGGATCGGCCAGATGCGCCGCTAGCGTGCGCATCACGGGCACGTAAGCAGCGCCAAGCTCCGGGTGGAGCGCCACGATCTGCGACAAGCCCATCAGCGCCATCTGATCGATGGCCACCGCAGACTGACCGTCGAAGCGCGCGTCAGCGGTCGAGTAATAGTGAACCGCCTTCCGGCGCTGCACTTGCGCGACGACGCCATCGGCAAGCGCCCTCTGCGCTGCCAAATCCCCTTCGAAAACGGCGTCGGCGCGCCACCCGCACAGCACGCGTGGGAGGCTCGCGAGCGCCCCCAGCACAGTCACGACAAAGAGCGCCAAATGGCGCAAGCGCCGGCCTTCTTCACTGCGCGACGGGGCATTTTTGTTCAAGAGCGCGCTCGTGAGCGCGCGACGTCGCCCGCGTCGACGCCTTCGTCCGCGGGCTCTTCAGGCACGCGGTAGTGCGCTGCGTCGCCGCTGAAGTCGTAACGAAGCTGGCCCGTGTCGTCGACGTCCAAGCGCACTTCGGTGGCCGCTTCGCGGGCGAGCTCCGTGAGCGTCGCGTCAGCCTCGGCGGCGCTGATAGCGAGCGCGGACGCGGCTTGTTCGGCCGTCACTGCGCCGCCGCGGTGCGAGAGCAGCGCGCGCATGGCGTCACGTCGCACTGCGAGTTGTTTCGCGGTGCCCTGACGCCGCAACTTGCGCCCGCCCCAAATCAGCAGAAACCCGAAAAATAGCGTCGCTGTCGAGAACGGGAGCGCCACCGCCCAACCAACCAGCGCGCCCGGCCAAATCGAATGCAGCAGCAGCCCGAGCCCTAAAGCGAACGACAGTCCGACGAACAGCACGAACGCCCCGAGCAACAATGCGGCGAAGCCACCGACGCGCGACGGCTGTCCGGCAAGGCCAACGCTCGGCGCCGTGAGCGGGACGCGCAGCGCACCGCAGGCCGCACAGCGCGTCTCGAGGCCCCGAAACACAATCGGCGCCTGTCGAGCACACTGAGAACACACGGGGCTGAACGGGGCGGCCATGCCGCTCCAAGTCTAGCCTCCCTCACGCGGCGCACGAGGCGGACCAGGCGAATCTGCGTCGATTGCAGCCTTCTCGGCCGCGTTCACTGGCGCCGGCCGTTGGGAGCGGGCGCACGAGCCTGGAGAACCGACGGGGCTCCCTGCGCGAGAAGCCCCGTCGCGCCGTGCGCGGGGCCTACTTCAAGTCGTAGACTTCGACGGCGTTGTCCATGAAACGCGGCACCAAGACGCGCTTGCGCTTGGAGTCGTACCCGATGTCGGCGGGGCCGCCCTTGAAGCCGGTGAGCACGGCCTCGAACTTCTGCCCGAGCTTGCCACGATAGATCGCGGCGCCCTTCCAACTCGATACGAGCAACGAATCGCCCGTGGAGACCAGGCCGTCGAGGCCCCCTTCCGGAAGCGTGGTGACGTCCACCTTCGCGCCCTTTTCGTCGAGTCGATAGAGCTCGTTGCTGGCCATCGTATTGCAGAGAAGGCTCTTCTCCCAAACCATGATGCCGTTCGGCTGACCGAGCTCTTTACCCTTCGCGATCGGCTTCACTTTGCCCTTCTCGATCACGTAGACAGCATCGGTCCCTGTCGCCTCGAAGCCCTTCTCGCCGACCTTCACGCCTGAATCGGAGACGAACACGCGGCCATCCGGGGCCACGGCGAGGTCGTTCAAAAACGTGGAGCCGGGGATCGGAATGTCCCCTTTCGGAGCGCCCGTCTTGGCGTCGAACTTGCGCACGACCGTGATGTCGGTGACGTAGAAGACGCCGCCCGTGATGCCGGAGCCTTTCGGCGCATCGAGTTTGACCTTGCCAACGCCGCCGGCGATGAACTTGTCCTTCGTGACCTTACCGTCCGGGGAAATCTCGGTGATGTAGCCGTTGTTGTCCGCGCCGTCCGGCTTGCCATTGATGTTCGACACCAGGTAGCGATCGTTCGGCTCGTCGTAGAGCACACTCTCCGGAGTGCTGATGCCTTCCGCGATGCGAAACACCGGCGCGGGCGGCGGCGGGGCAACGGGTGCGGGTGCGGGTGGCGCCGCGGACGCCACGGGGGTCACGCTGCTCTGAATCGGCGCAGGCGGTAGCGCGGACGCCGACGCGACCGGCGCGGGTGGCGCCGCTTCGGGAGCCGGCTGAGCGGCGCCGCAGGCGACGGAGAAAACGAGCGACAACCCTGAAATCGTGCGTAAACGGTGTGCCATGGTGCCCATTCAATAGAGCGGCTTCGAAGGAGGCGTCAACAGGTCGACCCGTGATACCCTGCGCCGCGCGTGACTCCGCTCGGAAGATACGTGTTCGAGACCGTCATGACCTTGGTGGCGGTCACGGGACTCGCGATTTTGGTGCTGTTGGTGGCGCGCCGCAGCGGCCTCGGCCGCGTCTCCGGCCCGCTCGCATTGGCCGGGCGCCTCGTGCTCGACGCGCGGCGCGCCGTGTATCTCGTGCGCGTCGGGGAGACGTACTACGTGGTCGGCGCGAGCGAAGCCGGCCT
>JAEUAF010000080.1 GCA_019695485.1 Sorangium sp. | reverse complement strand
CGTTGCCCTTGCCGCCGCTGCCCGTGCTGGTTTTGCCGCCCGAACCGGTGCTGCCGCCAGTACTGACGCCGCTGCCCGGGCCCTCAGCGCCAGGAACCGCGCCGATCAAGTCGCCATTCGCCGTAATTTCCGTCGGCTCCGCGCAGACGCCGTGCACGCAGCGCTGAGCTCCGAGACAGTCGCGATCCCCCTGGCACTGGTTTCGGCATTGGAGATCCACCGCGCAAACCCAAGGGTTCGGGCAATCGGTGTTGAAGTGGCACTTGGCTTCGTCAGGAAGCTGACAGACGTTGGTGGTTGCCACGCTGCTCGCGCCGGCGTCGCCCATCGAACTCGCGCCCGCTTCCCCTGCGGCCGCCTTCACGCAATGCTGCGGGGAGGGGCAATCCTTGGTGGCCATGCACTGCGCGTGACAAAGGCCGAAGCTGCAGACGAGCCCGCCGTTACAGTCGCTGTTTAGCTTGCAGATGTGGTTGTCGTTCGGCGGCGAAGAGTCGGAGCCGCAGCCCCCAGACAGCCCCACGGCCAGCCCGAGGCTCACACAAATCAACGAATTTCGTACCCATTTGGCGAACGACGACGTCTTGTTCGAAACGGACATAAGGACCTCTTGGGGGGACGGCTCCTGCTCACGGAGTCAGGAGTGCAAAGCTTGGCGCGCGAACCAACCAGACAAACGGCGGTCTCTTGAGAAACCGGGCGAGTCTACAGGGTTCGCAAGCGTCTGAACAGCACTCAGCGTCGCGCGGGCCGAGCGCTCAGGATTTCCACCGGTGCGGCACGATGCAGCCTGGTGGAAAGCAGCCTGGTGGAAACGCTTTGTAACCAAGTACCTACGTATGCTTGAGGGCGGAGGAGCCGGCAGAGTTCGCCCATTGATTTTTCTCCGACCTAACGTGCTAGCCTGCAGAGCTTCGTGCCGAAGCTCGAACTTGTTCGCATGGGTTTGCAGCGTTCCTGGGGATCCGCGCGTGCGTTGGCGTTCGCGTTCGCAGCGGCCTTTGTCGCGCTCGCGAGCCCCGGCTGTAGCGGCAGTAGCTCTCCGACCTGCGTGCCGGGTCAATCCGTGGCGTGTGCTGGCAACGGGTGCACGGGCTATCAGGTGTGCCGGGCCGACGGAAAAGCTTACGAAGCGTGCGTTTGCGGCGATCCCAGTTCCACTGCGTTTCCTGGGGCCGGCCCGTATTCTGGCTTGATCGGTGCGGCCTGCAGCAGCGGCCAGGATTGCCGAAAGGGCCTCGATTGCTTGACCGCCGACTCCAAGGTGATCAACGGCGAGGGGCCGAGCGCGGGCATGTGTCTCGCAAAATGCCTACCGGACCATGACTTTTGCAAAGAGCTCGACGCGCGCTCGAAATGCATCGTGCTCTACAATGGCGGCACTCCGAGCGATCCGCTCGACGATCTCGCCTACTGTTTGCCTGGCTGTCAGATCGGCAAGCAGGCGAACGAGCCCGACAAGTGCCGCGGCCGCGTCGATCTCGTGTGCAGCGAATACCCCTCCGGATCGGGCGCTGGCTTTTGCCGCCCCGCGTGTCGCAGCGACGTCGATTGTGGCAATCGATCGTGCGATTTGAGCACTGGGCTTTGCTCCGATCGCATCGCTTCCGGTGATGCGATCGGAGCCGCGTGCGATCCCACCGCTCCGACGACGTCGTCGTGCGCCGGCGGCTGCATTTCGCACGGCAGCACCTACGGGGAGTGCAGCGGTGTCTGCAGCTATGGCACGGCGGGCTGTGGTCAGGCCGATACGGATCTGCCGCTCGATTACTATTGCTACCTCGATCCGACGACCGGCTCCGGCGCGGGCGACCTCGGGTACTGCTCGCGGCTCTGTGATTGCGACAAGGACTGCGCGCGCGCCGACGCGGTTTGCGAGCCCCAGCCGAATCTGGTGGCCGCGACGGGTCGCGCGGGCGTCTGCGGGTCGAAGAGCTACTCGACCGGCGCGCCTCGCAAGAACACCCCCTGCCCCTGATGATTCGGCGGGATTTCGCGGCCGACGAATGTGCCCAGATCGTGCCCCGAGCTCGGATATCCTCGCCCGGTCCCCGTAAGACGACGGGCGTCAGCAGCGTCGTCACCCGACCTTTGGAGAACTTCTTTCGATGACTTCTGGACTCCGCCGCCCGATCGCCGGCCTGCTTGGCATTCTCCTCGTTCTGCCCCAATCGCTCGCGCTCGCCCAAACCGCAGCTCCGGCGCCGAAGAACGAAGCGCCGCCAACTCCGCCGCCAGCGCCTCCCGCGCCGGTTGCAAGCGACGCTGCGGCACCGAAAGCGGCCGAGCCCGCTGCTGCGCCCAAGCCAGCCGCGCCCAGCGCGCGCAGTGCAAGTGCCCCCGCGCCTTCGGCACCGCCCGCCAAGCCCGCTGAGCCCGCGAAGCCCCCCGAAGCAAAGAAGGTCGACGACGCAGCGCGCGCCGAAGCAGCGCATCGCTTCGACCGCGGTTTGCAGCTCTTCGACAGCGGCGACAACGCCGGCGCGCTCGCGGAGTTCAAGCGCACCTACGAAATTCTGCCGAACCCGGTCGTGCTCTACAACATCGGCCTGGTCTACGCGGCGATGGCGCGCCCGGTGGAAGCGACCGATGCGCTCGAAACCGCGGTCGGCAGCGGCGGTCTCTCGCCGAAACAACTCGAGCGCGGCAAGCAGACGCTCGCCGAACAGAAGGCGCGCGTCGGGCGACTGAATGTGACCACCACGCCTGACGGTGCGCGCATCGAAGTCGACAATGTCGAGGTCGCGCGCACGCCGCTCAGCGCGCCGATTCGCATTTCCGAGGGCAGCCACATCATTGGTGCCGTCGCCGAAGGCTTCGCACCGGGGCGCAAAGAAGTCGTGGTTGCCGGCAATTCCGACGCCATGCTGCACTTGGACCTAGTGCCGACACAGGGCAAGCGCCTCGCCAATTTGACGGTTCGCACCAGCACCGCGGGCGCCGACGTGCGCGTCGACGGACAGGTCGTGGGCCACACGCCGCTCGCGACATCGGTCACGCTCGTCGCTGGGCACCATGCGGTAGAGCTGCGCCGACCGGGCTACACGCCAGTCACCCGCGAGGTGGACGTGGGCGAAGGCGCCACCGGCGATCTCGCGTTCGAGCTCGTCGTCGATCCGGCCTCCTTGAGCACGGACGGCGCGACACTCGTGCTCGACCCGAGCGAGTCGCCTGTCGAGCTCAGCGTCGATGGCGAACGCAAAGGGATCTACGCCGGGCCGCTGCGCCTGCCGCGCGGACCGCATCATATTAGCGTGGCTGCTGCGGGCTTCATTCCGCTCGAGCGTGACGTCAACCTGGACGGCGTGCAGACCAACCTGGTGCGCCTCGTCCTCGAACCGACGCCCGATAAGCGCGCGAGCTACCGCAGCAACGCCTATTTTCATCGCACCTGGGGTTGGGTCGGCGTGATTTCGGGCGCGGTGATCGCGGGGGGCAGCGCGGCCTTCGCGGTGGTCGCCTCCGGACAGAAGAGCGACGCACAGAAAGACCTCGACGCGATCAACCTGAAGTACGACAAGAACCAGCCGCCCTGCGATGCGTCGAATGGCTTCTTGGCGGAGCCCATCGGCCAAATGACGCCGTACCTCTGCAACAAAGCCATCAGCGACGCCAAGAATAAAGTCAACGCAGCGAAGACACGCCAGACCATCGGCTTCATCGGCGTGGGCGTGGGTGGCGCCGTGATCGTCACTGGTCTCGTCCTCCTGCTCACGGGTGACGACCCCGACAAATACGAACACCCAGGTTCCGGCGTGCTCGGCAAAGCGCCCGCGCCGCGCCTCGCGCTGGTGCCGGGTCCTGGTGATATCGGGTACGGGTTGCGGCTGACGTTTTGAACCCTGCGCTGCGTGGCTCGTGAAAGCTCGTACCCTGGAAGCTTGGTGCAGGAGGGCGCGGGTTGTCTGGCATTCGATAGCTTTGGGCACTTGCGGTGTCCTGATCGGAT
>JAEUAF010000761.1 GCA_019695485.1 Sorangium sp. | reverse complement strand
TAGCTCAAGTATAGCTGAGCGACCTCGACGCCTTCCCGATCACCCGTGTTCGTGAGCTCGAACTGCGCCGCAATCGAGCCTTGGCTGCTTCCCGGATGGAGCTCGAGCCCGGCATAACTGAACGTGGTGTAGGAAAGCCCGTAACCGAACGGGAACAGCGGCTGAATGTTGGCGGAATCGAGTGCTCGATAGCCGAGCGCGAGGCCTTCTACATAGGGGACCGTCGACGCCGACGAAGGCAGAGGCAGGTCGCTCGCACCCAACGGAAATGTGACTGGCAGCTTGCCGCTCGGGTTCGCGTCGCCGAAAAGGATCGGCGTGATGGCGTTGCCATTTTCTTGTCCGGGATACCAAGCCACGAGGACCGCAGCCACCTCGTCGAGCCACGGCATCAGAACCGCACCGGGCAGGTTCAGAACCACGATCGTGTTGGGGTTTGCGGCGGCGACGGCGCTCACGAGCGAATCGAGCCCGAGCGAGAGCGAGGGTCGATCCCCGCCTTCGCTCGAATAGACCGATGCAAAAACGACCGCTACGTCCGCGGCGCCCGCGGCCTGCGCCGCGTCGTCGTTCGTCCCGTTCGTGTACGTCACCGTGTTTCCCGAGCGGCGTTGAATCTCCGTGAACGGCGACACCACGTAGGGCGGGCTCACCGCCGCGGAGCCACCTCCCACGGACGCTGGCGTATCGTGTCCCGCGGCGCCGATCACCGCGATCGTCCGCGAAGAGTCGAGCGGCAAGAGGCCGCCTTGGTTTTTGAGCAGGGTGATGCCCGCCGTCGCGGCTCGCTTGGAAAGCTCGGCATGTTCGCTCGATGTGACCACGGAATTCGGGCCTCCCGTCGGAGGGTCATCGAACACACCCACGCGAAAGAGCGCCGTGAGAATGCGCAACACCATGTCGTCGAGGCGATCCTGCGATACCGCTCCGCCGCTCACCGCAGTTCCAAGGGATGAGAAGTACGCGCCGTAAGGCATCTCCATGTCGAGCCCGGCATTGGCCGAGCCGCTCGTGCTCTGCGCGGCGCCCCAGTCCGACATCACCCAGCCCGAAAAACCCATGCCGCCTTTCAGATCAGCGAGCGCCGTGGGATTTTCGCACGCGTAGACGCCGTTCAGGCGGTTATACGAACACATCACGGCGGCGACGCCGGCACGCACGCTGGCTTCGAACGGCGCGTAGTAGACTTCGTGCAGCGTGCGGCTGTCGATCTGCGAATTTCCTCCGTTTCGATAAGTCTCCTGTTCGTTGCCGACGAAGTGCTTGGCGGTCGCCACGACTTTCTGACTCTGAATGCCGCTCACGTCGCGAGCCGAAAGCTCGGCGGCGAGGTACGGATCCTCCCCGAAACCCTCGAAGTTTCGGCCGCCAGCGGGCACCCGCGCCAGATTCATCATTGGACCGAGCTGAATCATCACTCCCTTGCCGCGCTCTTCAGCGCCCATCGCGGCGCCCCAACTTTCCACTAAGTCGCGATCCCAGCTTGCGGCCAACGTGATGGGTGCGGGGAACGCCGTGACGCCGGACAAGCGCGCGACGCCCGCCGGCCCGTCCTGCAGGCTGAGAGCCGGAATAGTGCCGACTGCAACGACGTTGCCGACATAAGGGCCGTTGCCCCCTTGAACCAACGCGAGCTTTTGACTCTGCGAGAGGGTCGCGAGTAAAGTTCTCGCACGAGCTCGGGCCTCCGCAAGCCCTGGAGGATCGGGGTTCGTGCTCAACGTGCTTGGGTCGACAGCACTAAGATCGATCGCGACAATGGGGCTCGCGCCCGCTTCGCCGCCGCTTGCCCCGGCCTCCGCGCCGCCACTGCCCGATATGTTCGAGCCACCCCCCTGTGCGGGCGATGCACCTTCGCCCCCGCTGCCAGCGTTCGACGCGGCACCGCCGTAGCTCGACGAGCCCGCGCGGCCCGCGGAACTCCCGCCAGAGTCCGAGCCGCCTTCCGCTACAAGGCCGCCGCCTTGCGTCGGCGCACCGCCACTCGCGCTCCCGCCCGACGACGCCCTGCCCGCGACCCCTCCCGAATTCGACGAGGAGGAGTCCGTACCGCAACCGCCGGCGGACGCCATGACCCAGAGCGCCGCTCCCACGCACCCGCGGACCGCCTGCCGTTGGCGGAAACCGATTTCACCGCGACCCACCATAATCCCCGAGTTTTGCCCGAGCTTCGCCCGGAAAGCGAGGGAAAAGGCCGATCGCCCGCCGCGCTCGTTTGCAAGCGTAGCGATCGATCGCCCCGAAGATCCAGAAGCTCTCGGAACGCCGCAAGTTTGCGAACCCGCCGCCACTCGCCAATAGCATTGCGTGCGGTCGCCTGGGAGCGGTTGAGCTGGGAAGGTCACGCAGGCCAAGCTCGCTGGCAACGTGTCGCCCGCTCGTCCGAGAACGCTCGCTCCAGTTCAGCCGGACATCGCAAATTGCCCGCGCAAAACCGGGTTCGAACCTGTGCCATGATAGCGCCGCCTTTTGCCCTCGCTCGCTGATTTTCCTCAAACGTTCCTGTTCGCGTTCCTGGTGCCCTTCGGGCTCGCCTGGGGCAGCTTTCTCAACGTATTGATCCACCGCTTGCCACGCGGCGAGAGCGTGGTGCGCCCCGCGTCGCGTTGCCCGGGCTGTGGCAAGAGTATTCGCCCCTACGACAACGTCCCGATCCTGAGCTATCTGATTCTGCGCGGGCGCGCGCGCTGTTGCGGGGCGCCGATCTCGCCGCGCTATCCATTGGTCGAGTTGCTCGGCGGGTTGCTGGCCGTCGCCGTGCTCGAGCTCTTGGTGTTCGAGCTGCCGCTGTCGACGTCGATCGCCCGCGCGCTCGGCATCTTCCTCGTCTACTTCACGCTAGGGCTCACGCTGATAGCGCTCTGCTTCATCGATCTCGAGTACATGATCTTGCCGGACTCGCTGACGCTCGGCGGGGCGGCGATCGGCCTTGTCACGGCGCACTTTCGGGGCGTCGATTTTCAAACCTCGCTTCTCGGTGCGGCGCTAGGCTTCGCCATCATTTTTCTGCCGTTCGATCTGGGCCACCGGCTGCTGCGCGGCTATCCGGGCATGGGGCTCGGGGACGCCAAACTGACGCTGCTGGCGGGAGCTTGGTTCGGCTGGCGCGGGGCCGTTTTTGCGCTGTTCGGAGGCGCCGTCCAGGCCACGCTCACGACGCTCATCGTCTACGCGGTGCGGGGTCGCATCGAGGAGCCGGACGCCGTCGTCCGCGAGCGGGAAGCGCTGCTCAAGCAAATCGCGCAAGCCGAGGGCGACGAGCGCGTCGCACTCGAGCGCGAACGGGATCTCGATCCGGTGATGCAGGCGCCCGAATCCGGCCTCGGAAAGATGCGCATTCCATTCGGGCCGTTCTTGGCGCTCGCCACGCTCGAGTACGCGCTCTTCGAACCGGCCTTGCTGGGCTCGGTGTTCGAGGCGCTGCTCAACCCCTCGCTATGAGAGCCCTCGGCTCGACTCTGGTTTGCCTCGCCTGTGCGCGCGCGCCGGAATCGGTGCGGCCCGTCGCCAGTGAGTTCACTGAGGTCGGCTATCCGCCGCCGCCGGCCCAGATTGAAACCATTGACGAGCGGCTGGCTGGGCGCCCCGAATGCCACTACTTGGACGGGCACTACGAGTGGCGGGGGCGGCGCTGGCAGTGGCTTTCCGGCGAATGGATGATTCCGCCCGCCGACTGTCACTACGCGCCATCCGTTCTTAGTTGGGGGCCGCCGCCGAATGCGCGGATTTACTACACCCCGCCCCGCTGGTACCGGG